>JAJXBQ010000263.1:870-4003 GCA_021640525.1 Segatella copri | reverse complement strand
ATTCCGGCGAAATAATTTTTTCTTTTTCTTTCTCCCTATATATAATAAGGTAAAGTGGAGAAAACGTGAGACGAAAGTGGAGAAAAAGGGACGCTGGATGATAAAATAGTGTTAAATCTTAAAATTTCTCGACAAAAAGTTTGCAGTTTAAAAGAAAAACTGTACTTTTGCAGTAGAAAATGAAGAACGAAGGAGAATCTTTTCGTTAAAAAGAAAGAAACGCCTCGTTTTTGGTAGTAACAAACAATTAAAAGAAAAAGCAATATGAATACATTCGTATCTACATCATGGTGGTGGCGTAACTCAAGATTCCAAAAGTCGTGAGTCGAGACGCCGTATGTGGATGTGAACAACATAATATACTAGGGGCCTGCCGTAACTTACGACAGGCCCCTTTTTCTTTTTACAACGAAAAATAAAAATATAGGAGATATTAACTATGGAAATGAAGGACATTTTGAACAGAATGTTGAACCACGAGGAACTTTCTCGTGAGGAAACCCGAGACATCATTGTAGGAATCACCAAGAGTGCATTTCCTGAGGAACAGATTACAGCCCTGCTCACCGGTTTGCAGATGAGAGGCGTAACGGTAGATGAACTGCTCGGTTTCCGTGACGGAATTCTTGCCACAGGCGTGCCAGCCATCTTGGATTGCGACCGCTACATTGACGTGGTGGGAACCGGTGGCGACCGCAAGAACACCTTTAACATTTCTACTACTTCCTGCTTCGTCATTGCGGGTGCGGGGTACAAGGTGGCAAAGCACGGCAACTATGCGGCTACTTCGGTGAGCGGTGCCAGCAACGTCATCAAGAACCATGGTGTTCAGTTTACCGATGATATAGACAAGCTGAACCGCAGCATCAACGAGGCAGGCATCGTTTATCTTCATGCCCAGCTCTTCGCCAAGGCAATGAAGTTTGTAGGTCCTATCCGCAAGGCTTTGCAGTTTCCTACCGTGTTCAACCTGTTAGGTCCTCTTGTAAATCCTAGTCAGCCTAAGTGCCAGTTGCTGGGGGTAGCCAATCTCGACCAGATGCGCCTCTACAACCAGGTTTACCAGAAACTAGGCATTGATTTCGGCATTGTGAACAGCATCGACGGATATGATGAAATTTCACTCACCAGCGACTTCAAGGTTACCACCAACAACTATGAGAAGATCTTCAAGCCTCAGGATCTCGGTTTCGAGATAGCCAAACCGGAAGAGGTGCGAGGCGGAGCAACCGAGGAAGAGGCCAAGGACATCTTTGATGCAGTGCTTGAAAACCGTGCCCTCCCAGCCCAGAAGAACATCGTTCTCGCCAATGCAGCCTTCGGCATCCAGGTAATGGAGAAGGGACAGAAGAGCATAGAGGAATGTGTGGAGATAGCAAGAGAGAGCATTGACTCGGGTAAGGCACTCGCTACCTTCAAGAAATTCGTAGAGATCAACAGTTAAAGGTAAAAAGGGCTTTTAAAAGTAAAAAGGTAAAAGGGTAAAAAGGTAAAAAAAGCCTTAACCCCTTTGTCCCCCCGTTCCCAGCGATTCCATCGCTGGTTCCCCAAGTCTTTATCTTAAATAAAAAAACGAAAAAATGGCTGATATTTTAGAGGAAATTGTGGCTCATAAAAGAATCGAGATTGAGCAGCGCAAGCGCTTTATCCAGCCACGGCAGATGATAACCCTCACCGAGCAGAAAATGCAGGAAGATGGGGGAAAGGTGCCGGGCGGAAGCATGAAGGAGTCGCTGATGAACTCGGAGACGGGAATCATCGCTGAATTCAAGCGCAAATCGCCTTCCAAGGGCTGGATCAAACAGGAAGGTAAGCCGAGCATCATCCCGCTCGCCTACCAGCAGAACGGAGCCTCGGCGCTCAGCATCCTCACCGACATTGATTACTTCGGAGGATATGATGAGTATATTCAGGAGGCGCGCCATGTGGGCGTTACCCTACCTATCTTATATAAGAACTTCGTGGTAGAGGAATACCAGCTGCTGCAGGCGAGATACTGCGGAGCTTCTGCCGTGCTGCTAATTGCGGCCTGCCTGACCAAGGAGGAGTGTAAGCAACTCATGAACATGGCACACCAGCTGGGCATGGAGGTACTGCTCGAGATGCATAATGAGCGCGACTTCGAGTATGCTGAACTGGAACCGGATATGTACGGCATCAACAACCGAAATCTCGGAACCTTCTTTACGGATGTGGAGAACAGCTTCAGATTGGCAGAGAAACTTCCGAAGGATGTGTGCAGGGTGAGCGAGAGTGGCATCTCCAACCCGCAGACGGTTCTCCGGTTGAGAGAAGAAGGCGGCTTCAGAGGTTTCCTGATGGGCGAACAGTTCATGAAACAGGCTGACCCGGGCGTGGCGCTTGCAGAATTTATTTCTAAATTATAGGATTGTTTGCTTCTAACGCCCTGAAAGGGCAGAAGCTCCTAGCCCAGGGCATCGCCCTGGGTATAAAGGCAATCAGCAAGGCGCCCTGTAAGGGCAAAAGCTTTAATGAAGAATAAACAATAAAGAAAATGTTTGTAAAGGTTTGTGGAATGCGTGAACCTGATAATGTAAAACAGGTTGCGCAACTCGGCGTTGATATGATGGGATTTATCTTCTATCCTAAGTCTCCACGGTATGTCAGTCATGTGGTGGCTCGCTCTGATGCTGACCGCAATGTGTGCCGAGTGGGAGTCTTCGTAAATGATTCCATTTCCAATATGTTGGATAAGATTCATTCATTCTCTCTGAATGCGGTGCAGATGCATGGAAGCGAGAGCAGGGAACTGTGTGAGCAGCTGCGTGCAGCAAAGGGGAATATGAAGATAATCAAAGCCATTAGTGTTTCCAATGCCGGGGACATTCAGAAATATAAGGAGTATGTAGGCGCTGTTGACTACTTCCTTTTCGACACCAAATGTAAGACGGTGGGCGGAAGTGGTCAGCAGTTTGACTGGCAGGTACTGGATGAATATGATGGCGATGTTCCATTCCTGTTGAGTGGCGGCATCGGTCCGGAAGATGTTTCCCGCATCCTGTCTTTCCATCATCCCCGATGCGTAGGAATCGACCTCAACTCCAGGTTTGAGATAGAACCGGGACTGAAGGATGTAGAGAAACTCAAGGAATTCCTTTTAAAGGTAAAAAAG
>JAJXBQ010000263.1:0-860 GCA_021640525.1 Segatella copri | reverse complement strand
AAATGAATAAGATAAATGCATTATTTGCACACAATAAAGACCGCAAGCTTTTGAGCTTGTATTTCTGCGCCGGATGCCCAACTTTGGAAGGTACCGGTGATGTAATTAAGGCGATGGAGCGCAAGGGGATAGATATGATTGAGGTAGGAATCCCTTTCAGTGATCCGTTAGCTGATGGTCCTGTTATCCAGAGTGCCGGAACCGTGGCTCTGAAGAACGGAATGACGGTGAAGAAACTCTTCGCCCAGTTGAAGGAAATCAAGGATGAAGTGCAGCTTCCACTCGTGCTGATGGGTTATCTGAATCCAATCATGCACTACGGCATTGAGGCTTTCTTTAAGAGCTGCGTAGAGAGCGGAGTGAGCGGCACCATCATCCCAGACCTTCCCTTTGATGATTATCTGAAGGTGGTAAAACCCATAGCCGACAAGTATGACATCCGTGTCATCATGATGATTACCCCTGAAACCAGCGAGGAGCGCATCCGTTTCATCGATGAGCATACCGATGGATTCATCTACATGGTCAGTTCGGCAAGTATCACGGGCGCCCAGAGCAGTTTCGGCGATGCCAAGTTGGCTTATTTCAACCACATCAACGGCATGAATCTGCGCAACCCACGCATGATAGGTTTCGGCATCAGCAACAAGCAGACCCTTACCAGTGCGCAGGATAATGCGGCGGGAGCCATCATCGGCAGCAAGTTTGTAACCCTGCTCAATGAAACCGGTGATCCGGATAAGGCTTTAGATGGGCTTTTTGAGTGCCTCAAAAAGTAGTTGATAGTTAACAGCGGCTTCGCTGTATAGCAGGCTTGCTCTATAAACTATAAATAATAAATTATAAACTAAGTATTATGT
>JAJXBQ010000262.1:0-4025 GCA_021640525.1 Segatella copri | reverse complement strand
AATCAGCAGAGAATATTAAAAAATAAAGTTATATATTCTAAATTACTACAAGAATGGTAAAAACTTTCCATTCAGAACGCAGAATAGAAACAAAAAAATCCCTAATGCCTTGCGGCAAAAGGGATCTTTATATTAATTTGCTTTACAGTGCGAAAATTATCGTACTTCATACAAATTGACTGAGCGAAGATTACTCAGCTGCAGGAGCCTCTTCCTCAGCTACAGCCTCAGCAGGTGCCTCAACTGGAGCCTCCTCAGCAGCAGGAGCTGCAACAGGAGCGTTCTCAGCAACAACGTTAACTGGAACCTTAACCTCAACCTCCTTGTGATAGTGTACAGTAGCCTCGTACTCACCAACCTTCTTAGCATCCTTCATAGTGATGATCTTGCGATCAACCTCGATGCCCTTCTTAGCGAGTTCCTCAGCAACAGTTGCAGCGTTAACTGAGCCATAGAGCTGACCAGTAGCGCTCACCTTAGCAGCGATAGTAAGAACAATGCCCTCGAGAGCCTCGCCCTTCTTAACAGCCTCAGCCTTGATAGCCTCAAGCTTGTGAGCCTGCTGCTTCAAATCCTCAGCCAACTGCTTCTTAGCAGATGGAGATGCGATAACAGCCTTACCTGTAGGGATAAGGAAGTTACGACCATAACCACTCTTTACATTTACGATATCGTTCTTATATCCAAGACCGATAATATCTTGCTTCAAAATAATTTCCATTCTTCTTTATCCTCCTTAAATTACTTCATCAAATCGGTTACGTAAGGAAGCAAAGCGATCTGGCGAGCACGCTTTACAGCCTGTGCTACACGGCGCTGATACTTCAAAGATGTACCTGTGATACGACGTGGAAGGATTTTACCCTGCTCGTTCAAGAACTTCTTCAAGAACTCTGGATCCTTGTAGTCGATGTACTTAATACCGCTCTTCTTGAAACGGCAATACTTCTTCTTCTTTGTGTCGATAGAAGGAGCAGTCAAATAACGGATTTCTGATTTCTGATCTGCCATGATTAAGCCTCCTCTTTTTTACCAAGCTTTGCACGACGCTTCTCTGCGTAAGCGGCAGCATACTTGTCAAGTTTAACAGTCATGTAACGAATTACTTTCTCGTCGCGGCGATAAGCTGTTTCGAGCTTAGCGATAACAGTTGGCTCAGCCTTGAACTCAACCAAGCTGTAGAAGCCTGATGTCTTCTTCTCGATGTTGTAAGCCAACTTCTTCAAACCCCAAGCCTCTTTGTTCAGAATCTCAGCACCATTATCGGTGAGTACCTTCTCGAACTTAGCGACCGTTTCCTTCATCTGTTCATCAGACAAAACGGGAGTCAAAATGAAAACGGTTTCGTATTGATTCATACTACTTTAAATGATTAAATATTAATATAAAAATTCTCGTGCAAACCGGAAAATGTGTGCGAAAACACAGCCTTTTCACGAATTCCGGTGCAAAATTACGACTTTTTCTTGAATTAACCAAATATTTTTCGTACTTTTGCACAAAATAATTGTTAATAGTATAAAAACAACCTCTAAATTGTAAAGAATATGGCAAAGATGAATAAGAAACTGATTACTCTGCTCCATACCCTACCATCTATGGGCATGGCTTTCATCGTTTTAGGCGTCCTGCTGATGGTGGCCAGCTTTGCATTTTCCATCCCGGGAAACAGCGTGCTCTTCGCTGGCCTCTTTTTCATTCTGGCGGGAGTAGCCGGATTTGTATATTCATTAAAAAAAGGATAAGCCGGTCATCGACTTATCCTTTTTTATATCTTAGAGAATCTCTTCCCTATTTCAGAAACATTTAATCCTCGTTAGGAACGATCAGTTTGTATCCCTTACCATGGATATTGATGATTTCAATCTGAGGATCGTCCTTCAGATGCTTGCGGAGTTTGGTGATGTAAACATCCATTGAGCGTGCATTGAAGTAATTGTCATCAATCCAAATGGTCTTCAGAGCAAAATCGCGCTGCAGAATTTCATTAGAGTGAGCACAGAGCAAAGCAAGAAGTTCATTCTCCTTGGTGGTAAGCTTGGTCTGCTTGTCACCAATGGTAAGAAGCTGCTTCTGTGTATCGAAGGTAAAGTCACCGATGTGATACATGGTAGACTCCTTGCTCTTCTTGCCACGTACGCGGCGGAGAATAGCCTCTACACGGAATACCAATTCTTCCATAGAGAATGGCTTGGTGATATAATCATCTGCACCAATCTTGAAACCTTCAAGGATATCTTCCTTCAATGTCTTGGCAGTAAGGAAGATGATTGGGAGGTCGGCATTGGTCTGACGAATTTCCTGTGCCAGGGTAAAGCCGTCCTTCTTTGGCATCATCACGTCGAGTACTGCAATATCAAACTTATTCTTATTGAATTCCTTATAACCTACCTCGCCATCAGGGCACAGAACTGTGGTAAATCCCTTTGCCTGCAAATATTCGCGAAGCAACATACCTAAATTTTCATCGTCCTCGCAAAGCAAGATTTTAATTTTCTCTTCCATATCTTTACATTTTTAAATTATTAATATTCCTTATATTCTATTTCTGCAATTTTTAACTGTGAATCACCGGCAACTTGATGGTAAAGGTTGTACCCTTGCCCAATTCGCTGTCTACCTTAATTTCACCATCATGAAGATCTACTATCTTCTTGACATAAGCCAGTCCCAATCCGAATCCCTTCACATCATGGACATTGCCCGTATGTACGCGGTAGAACTTGTCGAATATCTTCTTCAGATTCTCCTTCTTCATACCCAGACCGGTATCCGTAATCGAGAGATACAGATGTTCTTCATCATTCCAGGTCTTCATCGTAATGTTAAGCGGCTCGTCCGGCTTGCGGTATTTCACAGCATTGTCCATCAGATTGAAGATGACATTCTGGAAATGCACCTCGTCAACATATAGTCCCGAATCGATAGCCTCGATATCGGTATAGACCTTTCCGCCAGTATGCTCAACGCGGAGCGAGAAGGAATTGGCAATATTCTCAACCATCTCGTTCAGATCGAGTTCTTTCTTCTTGAACACCGCCTTCTTGCGGTCGAACATACTCATCTGCAATACCTTTTCTACCAGGAAACGAAGACGCTTCGATTCATCGTTGATCACGTTACCCAGATGTTTCTGCATCTGTTCACTCTTTGCCACCGAAGTATCATTGAGCATCTGCGCTGCCAGACTGATACTGGCTATCGGCGTCTTCAGTTCGTGGGTCATATTATTGATGAAGTCGTTCTTTATCTCAGTATATCTCTTTTGTCTGAAGATAACCACAATGGTAAAGATGAAGGTAATCAGCAGTACCAGCGTGAAGATGACACTAGGAATCATAAAGCGCACACTGGAGAAGATATAGCTGTTCATATCCGGGAAATGCACCCTTACTACACCCATCTTCGACTGTGGGTCGTTGCGGAAGAGCACCTGTGAGTAGCTGTATTCCTCACCCTCGTCCGTATAGTCAGGACAGCGGTAAACCTCTCGTCCATCCTGGGTAGTCACGGTGAAATGATAAGGTATGTTGATACCATTATTCATCATCTCAGCCTTGAGGTCCTGATCGAGCTGCTTGAAGTTGATTCTCTCCTTCAGCGGCTTGTCTGATGCCGAATAAAGGATAGAATATACCACCTCATCCAGCAACGCTTTCTGATAGACATAGCGGTTCTTCACGATTTCCTGAAGCGACTTCTGTGTTTCTGTCAGCGAATTCTTATCGCTACGCAGTATCATCGCCTTCGGCATATTGCCAGGATGTGTAGCATTTGTCTTCAGCTCGAAAGTTGAATAAACTGCCGCTCCCTTGTTCTTATCTTTATTGGCCTTACGTTCTGTCTCGTTGACATTCTTTTCGAGATAGCGCAGAGTTTCATTAAGCTCCAAATTTCTTGAAGCTTGATACAGGGCTCTATTGACCGACTCGTCAAACTGTTCCTTCTTCATGTTTACCATCTCCTGGATGTAACTGAGCTGCAAGTACAGCAGCGCAAGGAACGAAAAGCCCATGATAATGGCT
>JAJXBQ010000261.1:0-4029 GCA_021640525.1 Segatella copri | reverse complement strand
ACTCTATATATAATAAGGTATGAATGCAGGAAGAAGGAGGAGTGGGGGCTCTAAAATGTGAAATATAAGAGGAATCCATAAGATTTATTGTTAAAAGTTTGGTGGTTCATCAGATTTTTACTACATTTGCCATTGGATTAGTGACAGGGCAGGTGAAAGTCCTCGCTTGAAGTCGCTATGATGCAGAGAAACAAGATCATCTTGTGGACACGAGCAAACTATTCAGTTCTGTAAGTTGAAATTTGGTAAATTGAAACGTAGAAAGAACGAGAATCTGTTTGAGCGAGTCTACACCATCATATGGTGTGGATTCCTCTTTCACATTTTCTTTTCTACGGGTTTTACCAGAGCCTAACTTACAAGAAAGTGAAGAAAGTAGGGGTTCGCACCATCTTTTTTCACTTATGAACCATTATGGACTTGTTTGGTTCGCAGATTTTTCCTATCTTTGCAGAAGATTGTGTGTCCTGAGACAGAATGAAGTCTGATATTGGCTATATTTGATAGATTTCTGTCGTAACTTCTAAAGAGATGGTGGCAGACCCACTGCATTCGGCATGCAGGTGCTGATTGCAAACCACTTTGCGCTGCTCTGATGGAAACAGATGGGTAGTGAACGACAATTGAAAGTCTTCCGTAAGGTTGGCAAGGTATGTGTCAAGGAGATGAACGCAAGTGAACCATTGATGAAGCATCGTTAGCAAAGTTATTAAGTCACATCAAAACCAAGGTGTTTTTCGTATCTTGGGATAATGGCAGAGGAAACCTGTTTACTGTCTGCTGGGTGTGCGGTGTAAAGATGGCATGAACTTGACATGGGCTCTTTAGAGGAACAGGAGAAATAGGCATGGAATGCTAAGGGAAAATGCTGAGAGCCGTTAAACGCAAGGCAGAAAGTACTGATGTCTATGTCTGTGGCGGACTACCTCGTAGTAGTGTTGAAGTCTCTGTAATGGGGATGGAGCGAAGGGGGTAGCGTACTTAGCCAAAATTAAAGTCCAACTTAAGAAATTGAGAATAAAACAATGAACGAGGCAAAACCTTTTAAACAAAAGAGTTAAGTACGAAGAGCCGTGTGATGGGAGACTGTCAAGCACGGTTCCGAGAGAAGGGAGGGTGAAATTTCCTCCACTTACTCGACCGTTGAATTCTCTTGCTTATTTTGCAACACTAAGATAAGTGAATTCTTCGACATGACAAAATCCTGGGCAACTTTTTGTTGCTCAGGTACTTAAAAAGTTTAATTTATAATAGTGTTGCAGAATTAAGGACTTACACATTATCATGAGACATATCATAACATCTTGCTTGATTGCAGTGTGTGCTATGACAGCCATTGCTCAGCACACTCCCGTTTATCTTGACGAGACACAGCCTATAGAGCGGCGCATTGACGATGCTCTCTCACGCATGACTCTTCAGGAAAAGATACGCGTCATACATGCGCAGAGCAAATTCTCGTCTGCCGGAATACCGCGTTTGGGGTTTCCCGACTTCTGGACAGACGACGGTCCTCACGGTGTACGCCCTGACGTACTGTGGGACGAATGGGAACAGGCAAGACAGACCAACGACTCATGCGTGGCGTTTCCTGCGCTGACATGCCTTGCCGCCACATGGAATCCAGACCTTGCCGCACTCTATGGCAAGAGTCTCGGCGAGGAAGCTCTCTATCGTGGCAAGGACATGATTCTCGGACCGGGCGTCAACATCTATCGCACTCCGCTCGGAGGACGCAACTTCGAGTATATGGGCGAAGACCCTTATCTGGCTTCCACGATGGTGGTGCCTTACATACAAGGGCTACAGTCGATGGGAGTTTCGGCATGCGTCAAGCATTACTGTCTGAACAATGACGAGGAATATCGTAATCAGGTGAACGTCATTGTAAGCGACCGCGCTCTGCATGAGATTTATCTGCCTACATTCAAGGCTGCCGTAGAACAAGGAAAGGCTTGGGCGATTATGGGCGCATACAACCTCTACAAGAACGAGCATAACTGCCATAACCAGTATACGCTAAACCGTATTCTGAAGGGCGACTGGGCATTTGACGGCGTGGTGGTAAGCGACTGGGGCGGATGTCACGACACTGACCAGGCTGTAAAGAACGGACTGGACATGGAGTTCGGATCCTGGACCAATGGTCTGTCTGCAGGCACAAGCAACGCTTACGAGAACTATTATCTTGCCACACCATATCTTAAAGATATCAAGAGCGGCAAGTACACCACACGGGAACTTGACGACAAGGTGCGCCGTGTGCTGCGATTGTTCTTCCGCACGACTATGAACAGACAGCGTCCTCACGGCTTCCTCTGCTCTGAATCGCACTACGAAGCAGCCCGTCAGATAGCTGACGAGGGCATCGTGCTCCTACAGAACCGCAACAACGTGCTGCCCATCGACCGCACTAAGGCGAAGCGCATACTCGTAGTGGGCGAAAACGCCATCAAGATGATGACCGTCGGCGGTGGTTCGTCATCGTTGAAGGTGCAGCGTGAGACGCTTCCTCTTGACGGACTGAGAGCGAAACTCGGAGGTTCGGCAGAGATTGATTATGCACGAGGCTACGTGGGAAACGTGACGGGCGAATACAATGGAGTGGAGACTGGTCAGAATCTGAAGGATAACCGCTCCGCTGACCAGCTCATTGCCGAGGCTGTGGAGAAGGCAAAGAACGCCGACTATGTCATTATGGTGGGCGGACTGAACAAATCGGACTATCAGGACTGCGAAGGACACGACCGCAAGCAGTATAATCTGCCATACGAGCAAAACCGTTTAATCGAGGCTCTCGCCAAGGTTACTGACCGCCTCGTTTACGTAAACATCTCTGGCAACGCCGTGGCAATGCCTTGGAAAGACAAAGTGCAGGCCATCGTGCAGAGCTGGTTTATAGGCTCAGAGGCAGGCAACGCCATCGCCGATGTGCTGACGGGCGACGCCAATCCGAGCGGCAAGCTGCCATTCACATGGTACGGAAGCCTCAACGACTGTGGCGCACACGCTCTGAAAACCTATCCTGGCACGTGGCGCGAGACAGACGACACGGCTGCTGGTTTTGACAAGATAATAGACGAGGAATATAAGGAAGGCATATACGTGGGTTACCGATGGACGGAGAAAAACCGCATCAAGCCGACATTTGCTTTCGGACACGGACTGAGTTACACATCTTTCAGCATCAGCAACCTGCGCCAGTCTGCCAAAGAGATGACGCGCGACGGCAAGCTGACATTCACCGTAACCGTCAAGAACACCGGCACGAAGCGCGGCGCAGAGATCGTACAGCTCTACGTAAAGGACGTGGAAGCATCGGTGGACCGTCCCGTAAAGGAACTCAAAGGATTCAAAAAGGTATGGCTCAATCCCAGCGAACAGCAGGACGTGGACATTACCATAGACAATACAGCCCTCGCTTTCTACGACGAAACGTCAAGCTCATGGAAGTCGGAGAACGGCGTATTTGAAGCTCTCATCGGCAACGCCTCTGACCATATAACACAGAAGGCTCGCTTCACACTAAAATAGAAGAAAATGGGAAACAATTATTAGAAGATACAAAACGGGAAATAAATTTGTTTACGCATAGACAACAACGCAGTATGATAGAATCATATCGTATCTCTAAGCAGAGAGAAGAAGAAGCAGAACGATTAAAACAAGAAACAGTAGAAAGCTTAAATACGTCAAAGACATATTTTGAGCAACAAGGTTTAGATATTCTCCACAATTTCAAGGAAGATGTAGACAAAATGTTAGGAGAACAATTAGAAAGTCTAAATCAAAAACAGGCTGAAATGGATAGATTGATAATGCAGACTAATGCATTATTAACTTCATTAGAAAAGTCTGAAAAAACAAATAAGCATGAAGAAGAAAGAGAACAGATAGACAAACAGGAGGAATAAAAAGATTACTAACAATATGCTATATCAAAATTTTTCCAATGCTTTAATGCAAGCAAAGAATTATCAATCACAAATTTCTCCAAAAGAATTTGAGATGAAGTTGATAGATATAAAC
>JAJXBQ010000031.1:7221-19677 GCA_021640525.1 Segatella copri | reverse complement strand
TGATGTTATTTAACTGTAAAGATTTGCAGAAAATTTGGAATAATCAAATAAATAGCGTAACTTTGCATCTAGAAATAGTGTGTCTACCATTTGTGAACTAACACAAATACAGTTTAGTTGCTAAAAACATAAATAACAAGACATATAAAGAACAAACTTATAGTTATATTTAATGATGAAGAAACAGCTTAAGAAAGTCCTCGTTCTGGGTTCCGGTGCTTTGAAGATCGGCCAGGCAGGTGAGTTTGACTATTCCGGTTCGCAGGCTCTCAAGGCTTTGCGCGAGGAGGGTATTAGTTCCGTCCTCATTAATCCAAACGTTGCTACAATTCAGACAAGTGAAGGTATTGCTGACAAGGTTTATTTCTTGCCGGTAACACCTTTTTTTGTAACTGAAATTATCAAGAAGGAGCGCCCAGACGGCATCATGCTGGCTTGGGGTGGACAGACGGGTTTGAACGTTGGTACAGAACTTTACCTCAACGGTGTGCTCAAGGAGTACGGTGTGGATGTGTTGGGTACCTCGGTAGAGGCAATCATGAACACAGAAGACCGCGACCTCTTCGTAAAGGAGCTTAACAAGGTTGACCTCAAGGTTCCTGTAAGCCACGCTTGCGAGAACATGGAGGAGGCTGTGGCTGCGGCACGCAACATCGGCTACCCAATCATGATCCGTTCTGCCTACGCGTTGGGTGGTCTCGGTTCTGGTGTCTGCAAGACCGAAGAGGAGTTTAAGGAGATTGCTGAATCTGCCTTCACTTTCGCACCTCAGGTACTTGTTGAGGAGAGCCTGAAGGGATGGAAGGAGATTGAGTTTGAGTGCATCCGTGATGCCAACGACCGTTGCTTCACCGTTGCCTCAATGGAAAACTTTGACCCACTCGGAATCCATACAGGTGAGTCTATCGTAGTGGCTCCTACCTGTTCCCTTACCGACGAGCAGGTGAAGATGTTGCAGGACATCGCCGTGAAGTGCGTCCGTCACCTCAACATCGTGGGTGAGTGCAACATCCAGTATGCTTTCAATGCTGAGACCAACGACTACCGTATCATCGAAATCAATGCTCGCTTGAGCCGTTCTTCTGCCCTCGCTTCTAAGGCTACCGGTTATCCGCTCGCCTTCGTTGCAGCTAAGATAGCCCTCGGTTATACACTCGACCAGATTGGCGAGATGGGTACTCCTAACTCAGCTTATGTGGCTCCATCACTCGACTATATGATCTGCAAGATTCCTCGTTGGGACCTTACCAAGTTTGCCGGTGTAAGCCGCAAGATTGGTTCTTCCATGAAGTCTGTAGGCGAAATCATGTCTATCGGCCGTTCATTCGAGGAGATGCTCCAGAAGGGTCTCCGTATGATTGGTCAGGGAATGCACGGTTTCGTAGGCAACGACCACACCAAGTTCGATAACCTGGATGAGGAGCTTTCTAACCCTACCGACCTCCGTATCTTCGCCATCGCCCAGGCTTTGGAGGAAGGTTACACCATCGAGCGCATCGAGGAGTTGACCAAGATTGATCCTTGGTTCATCGAGCGCATGAAGAATATCGTAGATTACAAGCACAAGCTTTCTGAATATAATACTCTGGAGGAGATTCCAGCCGAGGTATTGCGCGAGGCTAAGGTATTGGGCTTCTCTGACTTCCAGATTGGCCGCTTCGTATTGAAGACTCAGAACACCAACATGGAGAAGGAGGTGCTCGCAGTTCGTGCCCAGCGTAAGAAGCTGAACATTCTGCCAGCCGTAAAGCGCATCCCTACTGTGGCTAGCGAGCATCCTGACCTCACCAACTATCTCTACATGACATACGCCGTAGAGGGTTACGACATCAACTACTACAAGAACGAGAAGTCTGTCATCGTTCTCGGTTCGGGTGCTTACCGCATCGGTTCTTCTGTAGAGTTCGACTGGTGTTCAGTAAACGCCATCAATACAGCCCGCAAGTTGGGTTACAAGTCAATCATGATCAACTACAACCCGGAGACCGTATCTACCGACTACGATATGTGCGACCGTCTCTACTTCGATGAGCTTTCATTCGAGCGTGTACTCGATGTCATCGACCTGGAGTCACCACGTGGTGTGATTGTTTCAGTAGGTGGTCAGATTCCAAACAACCTGGCTATGAAGCTCCATCGCCAGTCTGTGCCAATCTTGGGTACATCTCCTGTCAACATCGACCGTGCCGAGAACCGTGGTAAGTTCTCTGCCATGCTCGATAAGCTGGGTATCGACCAGCCTAAGTGGAGCGCCCTCACATCAATGGAGGATGTTCAGAAGTTCATCGACGAGGTAGGCTATCCTGTTCTCGTTCGTCCATCTTACGTTCTTTCTGGTGCAGCCATGAACGTTTGCCACGATGATGATGAGTTGCGTCGCTTCCTGGAGGCAGCTTCTGAGGTTTCTAAGGAGTACCCAGTGGTTATCTCTCAGTTTATGACAGAGACCAACGAGATTGAGTTCGATGGTGTGGCTCAGAACGGTGAGATTGTTGAGTATGGTATTTCAGAGCACGTAGAGTATGCGGGTGTTCACTCTGGTGACGCTACCATGACCTTCCCTGCTCAGCAGATTTCCTTCGCTACAGCCCGTCAGATCAAGAAGATTTCACGTGCCATTGCCAAGGAGCTCAACATCTCTGGTCCTTTCAATATCCAGTACCTGGCTAAGGGTCGCGATGTGAAGGTGATCGAGTGTAACCTCCGTGCATCCCGTTCATTCCCATTCGTGAGCAAGGTATTGAAGCGCAACTTCATCGAGACTGCTACCCGCATCATGCTCGACGCTCCATATCAGAAGCCAGACAAGTCTGCTTTCGATATCGACCGCATGGGTGTGAAGGCATCACAGTTCTCATTTGCCCGTTTGCAGAACGCCGACCCAGTTTTGGGTGTGGATATGAGTTCTACCGGTGAGGTAGGTTGTATGGGTGATACTTTCGAGGAAGCATTGCTTAACTCATTGATTGCTACCGGCTACAAGATTCCTTCTAAGGACAAGGGCATCATGCTTTCAAGCGGTGGTGCGAAGGAGAAGGCTTCTCTGCTCGACGCAGCTCAGGCGCTGGTGAAGAACGGTTACACCATCTATGCTACAGCCGGTACAGCGAAGTTCCTCAACGAGAACAACGTGAAGGCTACAGCCGTAGGATGGCCTGATGAGGACCACAAAGATCTTCCTAACGTGATGCAGATGATTGCTGACCACAAGTTCGACCTCATCGTCAACATCCCTAAGAATCATACCAAGCGTGAGTTGACCAATGGTTACAGAATCCGTCGTGGCGCCATCGACCACAACATTCCTCTGATCACCAATGCCCGTCTGGCTTCCGCCTTCATCGAGGCATTCTGCACAATGAGCCAGGATCAGTTGCAGATTAAGAGCTGGCAGGAGTACGAATAATCTCACGCAGATTTATATGAAATACGCCCTGTAAGGCCCAAGCCTTACAGGGCTTTTTTATTCCCGGCAATGAGAAAAAGGAGGCGAAATGATGGCTATCTCATTATTTTATTGTACCTTTGCAAACAGAAATAAGAATAAAACATGATAGTTTGTATAGCAGAGAAACCGAGTGTGGCTAAGGATATCGCCCGAATCATCGGGGCTACCACGGCACGCGACGGTTATATGGAAGGTAATGGTTACCAAGTAACATGGACCTTCGGCCACCTTTGTGAGCTGAAGGAACCGGATGATTATACTCCGATGTGGAAGCATTGGAGCCTTGCGGCGTTGCCGATGATTCCACAGCGTTTCGGTATCAAGCTCATCAACGATGAAGGCATCAAGAAGCAGTTTGCTACCATCGAGAAACTGATGCAGGCTGCCGACAGCATCATCAACTGCGGTGACGCCGGACAGGAAGGAGAGCTCATCCAGAGATGGGTGATGCAGAAGGCGCAAGCGAAATGCCCAGTCAAGAGACTGTGGATTTCATCCATGACCGATGAAGCCATCAAGCAGGGATTCCAGGAACTGAAAGACCAAGGGGAATATCAGTCACTCTATCTTGCCGGACTTTCCCGTGCCATCGGCGACTGGATTCTCGGTATGAACGCCACCCGACTTTACACATTGAAATACGGCCAGAACCGACAGGTGCTCAGCATCGGCCGGGTGCAGACCCCTACCCTTGCCCTGATCGTGAACCGCCAGAAGGAAATCGACAACTTCGTTTCCGAGCCTTACTGGGTACTCGCCACCATCTACCGCGACACCCAGTTTACCGCCACCAGCGGCAAGTTTACCAGTAAGGAGGAAGGCGAGAAGGCTTTCAGCACCATCGCCGGCAAACCCTTCACCGTTACCGACGTAAGCAAGAAGAAGGGAAACGAGGCGCCACCTCATCTCTACGACCTCACCTCGCTGCAGGTGGATTGCAACAAGAAGTTTGCCTATTCAGCCGATATTACGCTGAAGCTCATCCAAAGTCTCTACGAGAAGAAGTACACCACTTATCCTCGTGTAGATACCCAATTCCTGACCGACGATATCTATCCGAAATGTCCGCAGATTCTGAACGGAGTGAGTCAGGCAAAGATTATGAGTCAGCAGAAATACCTCCCGCTCATTCAGCAGCTCGCAACAATCAGCAAGAAATTGCCGAAGAGCAAGAAGGTTTTCGACAATAGCAAGGTAACCGACCACCATGCCATCATCCCAACCGGTGTTCCACCAACCGGACTCACCGATATGGAGGCAAACGTCTATGACCTGATCGCCAAGCGATTCATCAGCGTGTTCTATCCGGATTGTAAATTCTCCACCACCACCGTTCTCGGCGAGGTAATCAACGAAGACGGGCCAAAACCGGAGAAGATAGAGTTCAAGGTGAGCGGTAAGGAGATTCTCGAACCAGGTTGGCGAGTAGTCTATGCCAAGGATGTAAAAAATGCAGATGACGATGATGCTTCAGATAACGCCAACGGAAATGCAGACTCAGGAAACGGTGCCAAGAAGGAAGTAGTAGAAGAAAGAACCCTCCCATCCTTCACAAAAGGCGAATCGGGAGAACATCAGCCTACCCTGACGGAGAAATGGACCACACCACCTAAGTATTATACCGAGGCAACCCTGCTCCGTGCGATGGAGACAGCCGGCAAATTCGTAGAAGACGAAGAACTTCGTGCAGCATTGAAGGAGAACGGAATCGGCCGACCATCCTCCCGTGCCGGCATCATCGAGACCCTCTTCAAGCGCCACTACATCCGTCGCCAGCGCAAGAATCTGATGGCAACCCCGACAGGCATCGAACTCATTGACACCATCCATGAGGAACTGCTGAAGAGTTGCGAGCTGACCGGTATCTGGGAGAAGAAACTCCGCGACATCGAGCACAAGACCTACGATCCTGCCGACTTCATCAACGGACTGAAAGAACAGATCAACAAGATTGTCATCGATGTGTTGTCAGACAACAGCAACCGGAGAGTGACCATCATGACAGAGGAAGACCTCAAGAAGAAACCGGCTGCCAAGAAAACTCCAACCAAGAAAGCTCCTGCCAAGAAAGCCGATAAGGCAGCAGCACAGAATACAGATTCTCAGAATACTCCTGCTCAGCCAACTCCTGCATCCGACCCAATGGTTGGCAAGCCATGTCCGCTTTGCGGCAAGGGCGTCATCATCAAGGGCAAGACCGCCTATGGCTGCAGCAACTGGAAGGCAGGCTGCCAATATCGCCAGCCATTCTCGCAGATGTAAATCAATATGAAACAAATAAGATTTTATCAAATCATAACAGCAATCAGCTGCCTCTTTCTGATAAGTTGCGGCATTGAACAGAACCTGAAGAAAGCAGACAAGCATCTTTCTTTAGGCGAATACTACGATGCGGCAACCCAATATAAAAAGGTGTACACCAAGACACCTACCAAAGAGCGGGCTGCCCGAGGCAAGGTGGCTCTGAAGATGGCACGCTGCTATGATAAAATCAACAGTACGCCGAAGGCATTGGCTGCCTACAGCAATGCCATCCGATACAAGCAGGCAGACCTCAACGACCGCCTGGCTTACGCCCGGCTGCTCCTGAAGAACGGAAGCTACAGACAGGCTGCCAAGGAATTCGAATTCCTGCTCGATTCCATGCCCGACAACGTGCTGGTAAAGAACGGACTCGAATCGGCACGAAAAGCCCCAGTCTGGAAGAAGGAAGGAAGCCGGTACAAGGTAAAGCGGATGGATGTTTTCAACTCCCGAAGAGACGACTATTCGCCGATGTTCCTCAGCGAAGACAACAGTCAGCTCTATTTCACCTCAACCCGTAACGAAGCCCAAGGCAGCGACCTGAACGGAGTGACGGGAACGAAATCTGCCGACATCTTCTTCTCTGAAAAGAACGACAAAGGCAAATGGAGCAAGCCGGAAGCCATCGGAACCGGTCTCAATACCGACTACGAAGAGGGCGCATGCTGCTTTACCCCAGACGGCAAGCAGATGTACCTCACCCAGTGTGCCACCGATCCCACTTCGCCCCGCTTAGCCCAGATAGTAACCTCCAACCGCTCAGATGCAGCCTGGAGCAAGCCTGCAAATCTGCAAATCAGCAAAGATACACTCAGTTGTTTTGCCCATCCAGCCATCTCCCCTGATGGCGAATGGCTCTATTTCGTATCAGACATGCCGGGCGGAAAGGGCGGTCTCGACATCTGGCGAGTTCGCATCACTCCTGCCGGACTGGGCGGTGTAGAGAACCTGGGCGAACCAATCAACACCCCAGGCGATGAGATGTTCCCAACCTTCCGTCCTAACGGCGACTTCTACTTCAGCAGCAACGGTCATGTGGGAATGGGCGGACTCGACATCTATATCGCCAAAGTAAATTCCATCACCCGGAAATATGAACTCACCCACCCCGGTTATCCGCTGAATACAGAAGCCGATGACTTCGGAATGACTTTCGAGGGTCTCCACAACCAGGGTTTCTTCTGCTCTAACAGAAAAGACGGAAGAGGCTACGATCATATCTACTCCTTCGAGAATCCGGAGATTGTTACCACGATGAAGGGATGGGTTTACGAGAAAGACGGTTATGAACTGCCTGCCGCAGAGGTGAGAATCGTAGGCAACGACGGAACGAACAGGAAACTATCCGTCAAGGGCGACGGTTCGTTTGTCCTCCCTATCAATCCGCATGTCGACTACCTGGTGATGGCATCCTGCAAAGGCTACCTCAACCACAAGGAAGAACTTCGGGTTGATTCGGCTAAAGAGAGTAAGGAATACGTGCTCCAGTTCCCGCTGGCTTCCATCACAGCCCCTGTACTCATCGACAACATCTTCTACGATTTCGACAAAGCAACCCTTACCGAAGCCAGTACAACAGCCCTCGACCAGCTGGTAACGCTGCTGAAAGAGAACCCGCACGTTACCATCGAACTCAGCGCCCATTGCGACTACAAGGGAAACAGCGAATATAACAAGCATCTGTCTCAGCGCCGCGCCCAATCGGTAGTAGACTATCTGATAAAACACGGCATAGAGAAAGAGCGCCTCACCCCTGTGGGCTACGGCAAGGAGAAGCCGAAGAATGTGCGCAAGAAACTTACCGAGAAGTATCCTTGGCTCAAGGAAGGCGATGTGCTCAGCGAAGAATTTATCCTGAAGCAGAGCAAGGAGCATCAGGAAATCTGCAACCAGCTGAACCGCCGAACCGAGTTCAAAGTGCTACGCACTACCTATAAATTGTTTTAGAAACCGATATCATAAGCATAGGTGCTCTACTGAAAAAGTAGCAGCACCTATTTGTTTTTCTATATTCAGCAATATTAAATCTTCGTTCAAAGACATTGAATGTCCGTTCAAAGTCATTGAATGTCCGTTCAAAGACACTGAACGGACATTCAAAAGCTTTGAACGGAGATTTCAAGAGCATAAAGATGATATTTATAGTAATAAAAAACTCTTTCTATTAGCACTAAAAACTATTCTGCTAATAGAAAGAGTTGATCATTCAGACAATTGATATCAGGGAAGAAGCCTACTGACGTGCATCAGCCAGTTCATTATATCCCCAAACCATGATGAGGACAACGATGCCAGCCAGCACCATCAGGAGATTCTGAGAGTGGGCGATGGAATCTGCCACATGCGTAAGGGCACGCGAGCCGGAGAGGAGGAAATCTATCTTCATAGAGAAAAGCCACCCCTGAATCTGCTCCCATCCCTGACAGACTACTGCTATGATGATGCCTGCTGCCACACAGGCTGCCGTCCATAAATGTTCCAGGCGCTGGCGCTTAACCAGCGACATCGCAGTATCAGTTTCGGGTAAAGCCGGCAATGCCTGCATCACCCTGTCGGAGAATCCGTCATCAGGAATCTCTGACATCTGGCAATCGGAAAAGAACATCTTCAAGAGTTCTTCATCCTGAGGGTTCAACGGTTCCCCTTTCATGCTCTCCAACTTCTTATCATTTATCTTATCGGTCATAACCATTCTGTTTTAAGTAACTTGCAAGTTTCTTTTTTCCTCGAGAGAGATGCGACTTGATGGTGCCTTGCGCCATTCCCGTCACCTCTGCAATCTTATCTATAGAGAGTCCATCCATCAGCTGCAGCGTGATGCATGTACGTTCATTTTCATTCAATATCTGTAATGCCTTGAGCAAATCCATCTTCAATCCGGCATGGGCGCCCTGTGCATTCTTACTGGAAACGGCAGGCGTATCGATGTCCTGCGTCTCCTTATGGCTGCGGGTATAATCATACCATACATTATAGGCGATGCGGTAGAGCCAGGTGGAGAAAGAGGCTGTACCCCTGAAACCGGACAGATGGGTATATGCCTTGACAAAGGTATCCTGAGCCAAGTCGTCACTCAGCTGCGCATCCCCCAGCGTCTGCCGCAGGAAGAACCCACGAATGGGTGACTGATACTTCCTGACCAGCAGGTCGAACGACTTGCGATCATGAAGCATCACCACCTTCGTGACGAGAGAGATATCGGATAACTTTTCCACCTTATATATATTAACTAATAATTGTTGTTCTTTTCCTTGTGACTTCCCCTCCTATTGAGAAGCCATGATATATTGAATGTCGGCTGCTAGACCGGAGTACCATTATAGCCCGTGCCCTGGTCGCCATGACGGTTCTTCCACCAGTCCTTGATGGCAGGAAGCGAGCCGATAACAGTCTGACCGATGCCATAGAAGAAGACCAGGGCTCCGATGCCAGCCAGGAAATCAGCATCCCACCAGGCAAACATGGCGCATAAGCCGGCTCCCAGGAAGGCATTTCTCAATCCCCGTTTCACGAGATACTCATCGCTCTGCTTGTCTATCGGCCGGTCGCTTTCCGGAACATTGATGCCCTTCTCCATCGCCATTTCCGCCAGTTTCATCCGGTCGTTGTGGCGGCGAATCAGATATCTGATAACCAGAAATACGATGATCAGCGGAGCAAAGACAAACAGCAGACCGAAGATGATACAGAAAATGATCATAACAGCCAGCGCTCCGCCACCAAATACCGAACCGATGAAATCGAACGGATCATCATAGTTGTCTAAACTGTATCTAGAATGAACAGATCTATTATCATTCTCATCATAATCATCATAGTTAGCCGAATCTGTACTGGTTGTATCAGAATAAGCCTCCAACGCCTCGTCGTCTTTATCCTTCGAAGCAGATGGCTGTGCGGCAGATGCAGGAGCAGCCTTTGAATCTACCTGTTGGGTAGTTGGATGATAACGATGTTTTGGAGCAGAAGACGCCAAAGACACTTGGGTGGCTCCGATGCTCATAACGAGCGCTAATGCCAATATTGCTTTCTTCATATCATTATTTTTTATTGTTTTACCTTGTTATTTTGAAAAATTTCTGCTTCTTAGACGCATCTCTTCGCGATTTAGTTGCAAAGAAACGAAAAATTTCTTATTTTTGCAAACAAATTAAAGAAAAAGAAACAGAATGAAGACATTACCTGAAGATTTCAGAACATATACGCAGGCGCTGATGGGCGAAAAGCTGTATCAGCGTCTGGAGCATGCTATCCTCGAAGAGGAGGCACCAACCAGTATCCGCATCAATCCTTTTAAATGCAAGGATGCTGATGGCGAACCGATTCCCTGGTGTCCGGAAACCGGACGTTATCTCTCTACGCGTCCCGGATTCACCTTCGATCCGCTGCTGCATGCCGGCTTATATTATGTACAGGAAGCCTCATCTATGTTTGTTGATATGGCTATCCGACAGTACGTAAAAGAACCGGTGATGATGCTGGATCTCTGTGCTGCCCCTGGCGGAAAGTCGACTGCCGTAAGAGCTGCCTTACCGGAAGGGAGTCTGCTCTTCAGCAACGAACCGATGCGCACCCGCTCACAGATTCTTGCCGAAAACGTACAAAAGTTCGGTCATCCGGATATGATTGTTACCAACAACTATCCCCGCGATTACAAGAAATCGAAATTGCAGTTTGATGTGATTCTTACCGATGTTCCCTGCTCCGGCGAAGGAATGTTCCGCAAAGATGAAGGGGCTATCGGCGAATGGAGTACCCAGAATGTGAACAACTGCTGGCAGCTGCAGCGCGAAATCGTATCGGATATCTGGAACTGTCTGAAGCCAGGCGGTATCCTTATTTACTCTACCTGCACCTTCAATGCGCACGAAGATGAGGAGAACGTTGCCTGGATATGCGAAGAACTTGGCGCTGAAGTGATGGCACTGGAGGGTGTAGAAGATGCATGGAACATCACCCGCAACCTCACGGGCAGCGACTTCCCTGTTTACCGGTTCATTCCTGGCGTTTCGCGAGGCGAAGGTCTGTTTATGGCAATTCTGAAGAAAGAGGGCGAATGGGAAGCAGGTTCTTCAGCCAAGGAGAACAGGAAGGATAAGAAGAAAAAAGACAAGAAGGTGGCTAAAGGAAAGGG
Source organism: Segatella copri (assembly GCA_021640525.1). Classification (GTDB taxonomy): domain Bacteria; phylum Bacteroidota; class Bacteroidia; order Bacteroidales; family Bacteroidaceae; genus Prevotella; species Prevotella copri_S. Next base: position 8,791 of record JAJXBQ010000031.1, on the reverse strand, counting down.
ACCGGAGATTCCGGACGGCTGGCTGAAGGCTGATACGGAATGGATGCCTGCAGAGAGCAACGAGACGGTTTACGCCATTCCGGGCAGATGGAAAGACATCTACGACCAGGCAGAAAAGAACCTGAAGGTGCTGCATGCAGGTGTGAAACTGGGAACAGACAAGGGAAAGGGCCTCATTCCCGACCAGGCTCTCGCTCTCTCTACGATGCTCAACAAAGATCACTTTCCACAGGTGGAGTTATCCTACGATGATGCCATCCGCTACCTTCGCAAGGAGGCTGTGAATCTGCCTGCCGATACGCCTAAGGGTTATGTACTGGTAACCTACAGACAGGTTCCGATAGGCTGGGAAAAGAACATTGGCAACCGTGCCAACAACCTCTATCCGCAGGAGTGGAAGATCAAGAGCAGCCACGGGACGGGAGAGCTGTTTATAGTTAATAGTTTACAGCAAGAATGAATAATTCAACATTCAACACTCAACATTCAACATTAAAATAAAAAATGCTTAGCATCATCGCCTGTATATCAAAAGTGCATAGAGCTATCGGGTACAAGAACCGGTTGCTCTACGCCATCCCATCGGACATGACCCGATTTCGCGAGTTAACTACCGGACATACGATCATCATGGGCAGAAAGACATTTGAGTCGCTGCCGAACGGAGCCTTGCCCAACCGCCGTAATATTGTTATCTCGAAGACAAGAGAGCAGATAACAGGGTGCGAAGTATACACATCTCTGGAAGAAGCGCTGGCAGCAAGGAAAGAAGAGGTTGGAAGCAAAGAAGCTTCAGATGAATGTTTCATCATCGGAGGAGCCAGCATATATGAACAGGCTTTGCCTTTTGCAGACAAGCTTTATCTCACAATCGTAGAAAAGGAACCTGAACATGCCGATACCTTCTTTCCGGAAATCAATCCGGCAGAATGGGAAGTGACAGAAAAAGAAATGAGGAATGAAAACGGCTTACCGTTCACATTCCTCACCCTTTATAGAAAGCAGTAATTCCGCCGGGAGCTACTGTTTTTTTTTCTTTTTATATCTTATTTCTCTGCTGCAGCCTCCTCATCAGTTTCATCTTCATCATCGTTGAAACTCTTGAGATCCTGCATAGAAAGCTGACGGTTGATAGATGCATTGAAAGAGATGATGGTCTCGCTGCGAGACAATCCCAGTGGCTGCAACTTATCATGGATGATTTCCAGGAGATGGTGGTTGTTCAGCGCGTAAATCTTGATAAACATATCAAAACCACCTGTAGTATAGTGACACTCTACAACCTCAGGAATCTTCTTCAACTCCTCTACAACCTGGTCAAACTTCTCAGGCTCCTTCAGATAGAGTCCCATATAGGCACAAGTTTCGTAACCTATCTTTTCCGGGTCGATGATGAATTGTGAACCCTTGATGATACCAAGATTTGTAAGTTTAGCTACACGCTGATGTATGGCAGCACCGCTCACATTGCAAGCGCGTGCCACTTCCAAAAATGGAATACGGGCATCCTGAGAAATCAGCTTCAGAATCTGCCTATCTAATGAATCTAAAATTTGTTTTGACATACTAC
>JAJXBQ010000031.1:0-7211 GCA_021640525.1 Segatella copri | reverse complement strand
GATAATACAAAAAATTAATAAAAGCAACTTTTTAAGAGAAAAACATGATAAATTAATATTATTTTCCATTTTCTGTGGCAGAATAACTGATTTTTAGTGCTTTTGCCTGGCGCAAAGCCTGCTTTACGTCGGTTATCACACCCATCTTGGTTTCCTGATCTGCTTTGATTGATACGGTCATCAGCTTCTGGTCTTCCGGCGACATACGCTTCTTTTCTGCCGAAATGTAATCCATCACTTCGGGAGCCGAAGCAAACTTATCATTCAACTGAATCTGGGTACCGGTACCATACTTTGCCTGCATCTCTTTGGTTGGCTTACCTATATAAATATGGCTCACCGCCGATTTCTTGGTCAGGCGGGTGAGTTCCTTACCTTGTGGCAAACGGCAGTCTACCTTCAAGGTAACCTGGCGCATGTGGGTAACAATCATAAAGAAGAACAGTACGGAGAAAATGAGGTCTGGCAGAGAAGATGTATTCAACCCTGGCACTTCATGCGATTTCTTATGAAAATTCATCATTGTTTACCTCCTTTCTGCTGTTCAGTAGCTGTTTCTATCGTTTTCTCTTCCCCCTGCTTTTCTTCAGCATTGGCATCAACACGCTGGTCGGCATGAGTCATTGCGTTGGCATACGACTCTGTGATGCGCTGCGGACAGATGTTGCGCACCTGTTCTTTCTGGTCATTGTTCAAGAGGGCATAATCCCTGTGATATTTCTTCTGGGCTGTTTCGTTGCGTAGCTGGCTATATGCTTCCATCAGCTGATTCTGCATCTGGAAATAGAGATTATAGTCGGCATCGCGGTCACTCTCGATAGAGATGAGATGTTTCTTGCCCAGGCGGTGTACAAAGCGGATGGTTTCTTCCTTGAGCTGGCTCACCTGCATCGGCTTACCGTTAACCAAAAGCGTATCGCCAGCTGTCAGGCGCAGCTCCATGAGGTTAGCCTTGTCTACCACCGTCTGCTGCTCCTTCTTCTGCGGTTCAGGTGAAGGGAGTTGGCGCAACAGTCCCTTATCCACATCCATTGATGTGGTGACAAGGAAGAATATCAACAGCATGAACGAGATGTCGGCTGTAGATGTGGTATTCAGTCCCGGGGTTTCGTGTTGCTTCCTTCTAATCAGCATATTTAATCCTTATTAATAGAATAGAGAGCCCAGAGAGCTCTCTTAGTTTTTCTTCCGAGTATAACGTGTGGCACCGAAACAGACGGCACCGATTCCTGCCACCAGCATCAGGAGCGATGTGATGACAAACATATCTGAAAGCTTGAGCCAGAGCCAGTCGGCATAATTCTCGCCATTGATGAGCATCGGAGCAGAACCGCCCAAAAAGAAGGTAAGCAGCAAAACTGCCAAAGTTCCGATCCATGTGATGCGGAAGATGCGGCGCACGGGAATGCCATTCACTACAGCCTCCGACTTGCTGCTGCGATAATCTCTGATCATCGAAAAGACTGCCAGACCTGTACCTCCTATCAGGAAGAGCCACATCAGCAGGATGAGCACATCGGTAAAGAGAGGCGCATTGAAGTCGGGGTTCTCTTCGAAAGGCAAATCGTAGCCTACCAAAAAGAACAGACCGAAAACCAGCACCGCCAGTCCTATCATGATATAGAACACCTGCTGCGATATCTTTTCGGCCGACTTCGTCTTCTGCTTTGAAAATTGAAATTTAACCATTTCTCTCTTCGTTTATTTGTTCTTGGCAATAATATCCATTAAAGTAACCGCCGACTCCTCCATCTGACTTGTCAGGTGCTCCACCTTAGAAACGATGTAGTTGTAGAAAACCTGAAGGATGAGGGCTACGATGATACCGAAGATAGTAGTGATGAGCGCCACTTTCATACCCGAAGCAACGATAGTAGGACTGATATCGCCCGCCTGCTGAATCTGGTCGAACGACATGACCATACCAATCACGGTTCCGAGGAATCCGAGCGATGGCGCCATAGCGATAAAGAGTTTGATCCAAGAGCATCCCTTCTCCAGGTTAGCCGCCTGAACGGTACCATATCCGCTCACCGAGCGCTCGATATCATCAAGACTCTCGCTGATATGCATCAACCCCTGGTAGCAGATAGAAGCCACCGGTCCGCGGGTATTCCGGCAGAGCGTCTTAGCCCCTTCCACATCTCCCGCCGCCACCTTCTGGTCGATATCCTGCATCAACTTCTTGGCGTTGATTTCAGAGAGACTCAGATAGATGATGCGCTCGATACAGAAAGCCATACCCACAATAAGGGCGATGGCAACGAGAGACATAAATCCCGCATTACCCTCTATAAACTTTGTCTTAAGAGCTTGATGAAATCCCATGTTCTCTTCTTGAGCCATCATAGGCAGAGAACACATCCAAGTGAAAACCAATATTGCAAAACGTGCAATAGCTGTATTTTTCTTCATATACCTTATTATATATATAAAAGCGGAAAGAGGGGGATTCGAACCCCCGAACCGGTTTTGCCGGTTACACGCTTTCCAGGCGTGCCTCTTCAGCCACTCGAGCACCTTTCCATATTCCGAAGAACTCTTCTTAATCGCCGCAACATGCTGCTGCAACAATTTCGAAGTGCAAAATTATTGCTTTTCCTCCGAAATACCATAACTTTCATTGTTTTTTTATGTTTATTTAAGGAGTTTAGAACACTTACGTGCTATACCTGGGACACAGATAGCGGGAAAACCCGTTCTGCATTGAGGTTGGTCTGTCGGGCAAACTCCTCTTCGCTTACGCCATAAGCCTTAGCCAGCGTCTTCAATACTTCTACCACAAAAGCACTCTCATTACGCTTGCCACGATAAGGAACAGGCGCCATATACGGACTGTCGGTCTCCAGTACGATGCGATCCAGAGGAACCACAGCCGGCAGGTCTTCTCTGAGATGACTGCTTTTGAAGGTAGAAACACCTCCAACGCCCAAGACAAACTTATCGAAGGAGAGCAGTTCTTCGGCTTCCTTCTGGTTGCCCGTAAAGCAATGGAAGACGCCACCCGGCAGTTCTTTCTCATACTTTCTGAGCAGATGCACCATCTCGTTCTGTGCCTTGCGGCAATGAATCATCAGCGGAAGCCGTGTTTCTACCGACCATTTTACCTGTTCCTCGAAAGCCTCGAGCTGCTCGTTTTCGAACTCACGGCTCCAGTAATAATCAAGTCCTACCTCTCCGATGGCAATCAAGTCAGAAAACTGAGGAGAACCCTCCTGACAGGCATTACCGGTCATGCGATGCTCCTCCAGTATCTTCCGGAGTTCAGCCAGCTGTTCCTTCCAGTCAGCCTTCACCTCTTCAGGATGCAGACCAATCATCGGATAAGCATAGCCTGGATATTCCTTAGCCAATGCCAGTACCGCGTGTGTGGTCTTCACATCGATGGCAGGCAAGAACACCTTGCCTACCCCCGCTTCCTTGGCACGGGCGAAAGCCTCCGCCCTATCCTCATCAAATTCCTCCGCATCGAAATGCGTATGTGTATCTATTACTTTGAACATTGCCCTATCAACTGTCAACTATAAACTATTAACTATCAACTAGTACTGTCGCTTCATCATTTTCTGAGCATACTTTGCCAATTCCTCCTTACGCTCAGCAGGAACATTCACGGCATCGAGATACTTCTTGCTCTGCTCGAAATAATAAGCAATCTTATCCTGCGCCATTTTGTCGATACCTATCTCGTTGTAAAGACGGGTAACGGCAGCCACCTTCTCTGCGCGGTCGAAATCCTTGGCATCCACCCATTTCTGGAGTTCTGCACGCTGCGTATCATTGGCAAGATTGAAGGCATTGATGAGCATGTAAGTCTTCTTGTTAGATGTGATATCGCCACCAATCTCCTTACCGAACACCTTGGTATCGCCATAAACATCGAGGTAATCATCCTGCAACTGGAACGCCAATCCAATCTGCTCGCCAAACTTATACAGGTTCTCTGCATCCTCATCAGAAGCATCGGCAAGGATAGCACCCATCTTCAGGGCACAAGCCAGGAGAACGCTGGTCTTGAGGCGGATCATCTCAATATATTCCTCCTCCTTCACATCGTTGCGGTTTTCAAACTCCATATCAAACTGCTGACCTTCACCTATCTCAAGGGCAGTGGTCGTAAAGAGTTTCAACACCTTGGCGAGATGCTTTTCATCACATTGAGCCATACGCTCATAAGCCAGAACGAGCATGCTGTCGCCCGAAAGGATTGCCGTATTGGCATCCCATTTCTTATGAACCGTTTCATGACCGCGACGCAAATCAGCATTGTCCATCAGGTCATCATGCAGCAAAGTATAGTTATGATAAGTTTCCAGAGCAACGGCATTCATCAGAATCTTCTCAGGATTGTCCTTGAAAAGATTGTAGCCCAGGAGCATGAGCGTAGGACGGATGCGCTTGCCACCCATAGAAAGTACGTATCTGATAGGCTCATAAAGAGACTTTGGCTTTCTTTCGTAAGGCAAATTTGCCAAAAACTCATTTACCATGCTTAAAATTTCATCTGCTGTCTTCATAATAATGTATAATTTATAATGTATAATTTACAATGAATAATTCTTAATTTATAACTGGAACACTACCGGGATGGCTATCATCGTACGGCAGACCTTGCCTTTATCGATGCCCGGTTTCCACTTCGGCATCATCTTCATCACCCTCAAAGCCTCGTTGTCGAGCAATGGATCTACCGAAGTGCTTACCTTGATATTGGCAACACTTCCATCCTTGTTTACGATAAAGGATACCACTACGGTTCCCTGAATCCTACTCTTCTGGGCAGCTACAGGGTACTTCAGGTTCTTGGTAAGCCACTGCATGAAGGCAGACCAGCCACCAGGAAACTGCGGTATCTTCTGCACGACGGTCAGTTTGATAGGAGCCTCAACTCCCGGATTCTCAATGGGAGTTTCAGGAACCGCTTCCTTCACCTCTGCTCCATCCACTACACCCGAGCCGTCGCCGATAACCAGTTCGCTGGTTGTAGAACTGATTTTCTGCGGTGCCTTCTGAGTCTGTTGCTCGGCAGCCTTCACTTCCTGAGTAATTGACTTAGAAGCAGGAGCCGAAACAGCCTCTGCACTCACCATATCTTTCAGGTCGGGACGAGCCGACATTTCCAAATCCTGTGAAAGATCTTCCATCGATTCCGACAAGTCATCATCTCCCTGCGGACCTCTCTGATATTGGAGTCCTACGAAGATGAAAGTAAAAGCCAGCAGCAACCCCAGCAGGAAAAATGTAACCCGCTTATCTTCCAGTTGTGCGCTATTTGATTTCTTAATTTCCACAATAAAATCCGTTTAAAATCGTTATTTCCTACGAAAACATTGCAAAATTACTTCTTATTATTGAAAAAAGCAGTATCTTTGCCAAAGAATTAGAAAATTTAAATGAAAAAATATGTAATTTCCGCAATATTGACGCTTTTTGCGACAATTATTGATGCTCAAGAGAGCCAAACGGGGTATAATTTCCTTCGCTTGCCGGTGAGTGCTCACGCAGCTGCTCTGGGTGGCGACAACATCACCTTGATAGAAGATGATGAGGCACTCATATTCCATAATCCGGCTCTCCTGTCATCTGTAAGCGACAAGACGGTCAATCTCAATTATATGAACTATATGTCGGGGGTGAACACAGCCTCGGCTAGTTTCAACCGTATCATCAACGATAAGGCGACATGGGCTGTTTCGGCTCAGTTTATTGACTACGGAAAGATGAAGGAGACGGATGAGAACAACATCCAGATGGGTGAATTCTCGGCAAAGGATATTGCCGTTGCGGGTTACTTCTCTTATATGCTCGGTGAAAAGTTTGCGGGTGGTATTGCCGCCAAATTCATCACCTCGTATATCGGCGATTACAATTCTATCGCTGTGGGAGTGGATCTGGGTATCAACTATTACGACCCGGAAACGGAATGGTCGGCTTCTTGCGTGGCAAAGAACCTGGGTGGACAGCTGAAAGCTTACGACAATGAATATGAGAAGATGCCGATCGACCTGCAGTTGGGTGTTACGAAACGCTTCGCCAACGCACCGTTCAGGGTATCAGCCACACTGGTCAACCTGAACCATTGGGACAGCAGTCTTCGTGATCATGCCGTTGTAGGTGCCGACATTCTGCTTTCGGAGAGCCTTTGGATAGGTGCAGGCTACAACTTCCGGAGAGCCAACGAGATGAAAATCAGCACATCAGAAGATGAGGAAAGCAGTCATGGAGCCGGTTTCTCTGTGGGTGGCGGTATCAACCTGGAGCGCTTCCATCTGAACGTTGCCTACGGCAAATATCACGTCAGTAGCAGCAGCCTCATGCTGAACGTAAGTTATAGATTATAAATTGTACATTATAAATTATACATTAAAGTTAGTTCGAAATTATGAAGAAAATAACAATAGCAATAGACGGATACTCTTCTTGCGGCAAGAGTACGATGGCAAAGGATCTTGCCAAGGAAATAGGTTATGTTTATGTAGATACGGGCGCCATGTACCGCTCGGTAACTCTCTATGCGCTGCGTCATCAGCTCTTCGAAGCAGATGGAGCTGTAAAGACTGAAGAACTGCAGAAAGAGATGAAGAACATCAGCATCTCATTCAAGTTTAATGAAACAACCGGTCGCCCAGACTGCTATCTGAACGGCGAACTGGTAGAAAAGGAAATCCGTTCATTAGAGGTTTCCAACCACGTTAGTCCGATTGCCGCCGTTCCTTTCGTCAGAGAGGCGCTGGTAGAGCAGCAGCAGAAGATGGGCGAAGACAAGGGCATCGTGATGGATGGCCGTGATATCGGTACCACCGTGTTCCCTAATGCCGAACTGAAGATCTTCGTAACAGCCAGTTCACAAGTAAGAGCACAGCGCCGTTTCGATGAACTGAAGGAGAAAGGAATGCCAGCCGACTTCGATGCAATTCTGAAGAATGTAGAGGAGCGCGACTATATCGATACCCACCGCGAGACTTCTCCACTGAGAAAGGCTGATGATGCCATCACACTCGACAACAGCAACATGACCATTCCTGAACAGAAGGCATGGCTGATGGAACAATATCAAAAGGCAATAGCAGAATAAGCTACAGAAAAGAGACTGCCGGGTTATTTATGCAAAAATACGTTAAATATACTACTTTTGCCGATAAATTTATTTTATTCGATGAAAAAGATTTGGAAAAAAAACTTCAATTTAGTATCTTTGCAACCATATTAAC
>JAJXBQ010000260.1:0-4045 GCA_021640525.1 Segatella copri | reverse complement strand
ACAAAATATATATAAAATATTGAGTTACTTTCAAATTGAAAGCGCATAAAACAGAAAATCTAGCCAATGGGACACTTCTCGTTCCCATTGACTAGATAACAAATCTATTAATCCCGTTGAAAAACAGGATTTTTAATGATCAATTCTAAATTAGATATCCAAATCTGGCGCCTTCTCAGCTTCTGCTGCTGCCTCAAACTTAGGCATCACATTGAAATTGAAGAGGCCGGCGATAAGGGCACTTGGCATTTTTCTAACCGTCTGGTCATAGTTCTGAACGGCTTCATTATACTTGCGGCGTGCCTCGCTGATACGGTTTTCCGTACCCTCTTCCTGAACCTGAAGAGCCTTGAAGTTCTCGCTGGCTTTCAACTCAGGATATTTCTCGGCTACTACCATCAGTTTGGAGAATGCATTCGCCAACTCACCCTGTGCAGCAGCATACTTCTTCAGGCTAGCCTCAGTAAGATTGTTGGCATCCAGCTTTACCTGACCAACAGCAGCACGAGCCTTGGTTACCTCGGCAAAGGTTTCTTTCTCATGCTTGGCATAAGCCTTTACTATCTTTGCCAACTGTGGCATCATATCAGCACGACGCTGATACTGAGTCTGAACATTAGCCAACTCTGTGGTAGCCAACTCCTGTTTCTCTACCAATCCGTTATAACCACTGAACATCCATAGTACCAGCACAACTACGATGCCCAGAATAATCCAACTTTTCTTTATACCTCTCTTTGCCGGTTGCATGTTTGAATTCATTGTCTGTTCCATTGTCATTATTATTAATTATTAATTCTAAACTATAAACTATTAACTATCAAAGGCATCACCATCCTCCGCCAGAGCCACCTCCGCTAAAGGTGCCTCCGCCAAAAGAACCGCCCGAGAAACCGCCGCCGGAAGAACCGCCACCTCCCATAAAGAAAGGAGGTATCCAGTCATCATCGTTGTTTCTCCTACGAGACTGGTTTCTCTGATTGCTCTTCGGTCTTGGCTTCACAATACCGAGCATCTCCAGAATATACCTGATAAACAGATAGATAGGAATACCGAAGAAGATAAGGAACAGGATAATGACCAGGAACCAGTCCTCTTCGTCATTAACCGAACCTTCATCAACATCCGCAATTCCCGTCCGTCCACTTTTCACCTTATTATATATAGCACGGCTCACAGATGCTACTGCCTCGCCCGAATTGCCTTCACGCATATACTTCACGATGCAAGCCCGGGCAATATCATCACAGTCCACATCAGTCAACTCACCCTCCAGTCCACTTCCTGGAGCAATAAAGTACTTATGGTCCTCCACCGCGATGACGATAACCAGTCCTCTCCGGCTCTTCTTGTAACCGATACCATATTGGTTGCCCACATCCTGCGCCATCCGAAAGGCATCCTGGTTGTCAACCTTTCCCACAATGATGAGCACATTCTGTACGCCACACTCCAACTTCAGTTTCTGAAGATAGAAATTGGCAGAATCCTTCTGAGCCTTATCAACATATCCATCCGGGTCGGAAACATATTGCGTAGAATCCCTGAGGAAAGGAATCGGTACATTTTTCGCCGTCCAGACCTCCCCAGCCATCAACGCCAATGCATGAAAGGCAACCATCATCAAAGCAAAAAAATATCTCTTAAATCTCATAATTTCTCTATTTTGGTGCAAAAATACGCAATAAAAACCTTATATGCAAATACTTAGAGCATTATTTTTGCAAAAAAAGCCTTAAGTATTTTGTTATATCATAAAAAACTTGTATCTTTGCACACCGAAATAAAGATTAACAAGTAAAATTAGTAAAAAATAAAGAAATGACCAAAGCAGATATCATTAATGAGGTAGCTATCGCTACTGGTATGCCTAAGAAAGAAGTAGGTACTGTAGTAGAGGCTTTTATGGAAGAGGTTAAGAAGTGCCTCATCGAAAAGAAGGACAATGTATACTTGCGTGGCTTCGGCAGCTTCAACATCAAGCATCGTGCTGCTAAGACTGCCCGTAACATCTCTAAGAATACAACCATCACCATTCCAGCTCACAACTTACCAAGCTTCAAGCCATCAAAGAGCTTCATCGAGGAGATGCAGAATGCTCAGTAATACTGCTGGACAGGAAGAGAGAAATATCATTTTTTATAATAACAATATTTTAAAATTTTAAAATCATGCCAAACGGAAAGAAAAAGAAGGGCCACAAGATGGCTACTCACAAGCGTAAAAAAAGATTACGTAAGAACAGACATAAGAGCAAGTAAGCTAGCATTGTAGCTAGTCTACTATAGCTCTCGGTCAGTTCGTGACTGAGGGGGTGTGTCAGTTCTGATATGGAATGACATACCCTTTTTTTGTATTAATTTAAAGTTAAAAGATTATTGAAGATATGACAAGCGAAGTTGTAATTGATGTCCAACAGAAAGACATCTCTATCGCACTCATGGAGGACAAGCAGCTGGTGGAATACCAGAACGAACCTCGTGAGGCATCGTTCTCTGTGGGCAACATCTACATCGCAAAGGTAAAAAAACTGATGCCGGGTCTTAACGCCTGCTTCGTGGATGTAGGTTATGAACGCGACGCCTTTCTTCATTATCTTGACCTAGGAAGTCATTTTAATTCCTACCAGAAGTACCTTAAACAAGTACAGAGCGACAGAAAGAAACTTTTCCCATTCTCTAAAGCCAGCAAAATGCCTGAATTGGAAAAGGACGGCAGCATACAGAATGTACTCAAAGCAGGACAGGAAGTGCTGGTACAAATCGTAAAGGAACCAATCTCTACCAAGGGACCTCGACTCACAGGCGAAATCTCATTCGCGGGCCGATACCTGGTACTCATGCCATTCGGTGATAAAGTTTCTGTCTCGTCGAAAATTAAAAGCGGTGAAGAACGCTCCCGACTCAAACAACTCATTCACAGCATCAAACCAAAGAATTGCGGCGTTATCGTCCGCACTGTGGCTGAGGGTAAGAAGGTCGCTGAGCTCGATGCTGAGCTGAAAGTCCTGGTGAAGCGATGGGAGGATGCTATCGCCAAGGTACAGAAGACCCAGCAGCGCCCGCAACTTGCATTCGAGGAGACCGGAAGAGCCGTTGCTCTCTTGCGTGACTTGTTTAACCCATCTTACGAGAACATCTACGTGAACAACGAAGATGTGATGAACGAGGTGAAGAACTATGTTTCTCTAATAGCCCCTGAAAAGGCGGGCATAGTTAAGCTCTACACCGGTAAGGTGCCTATCTTCGACAATTTCAGCATTACCAAGCAGATTAAAGCTGGCTTTGGTCGTGTTGTTAACTACAAGCACGGTGCTTATCTCATCATCGAGCACACCGAGGCCTTGCATGTTGTCGATGTAAACAGTGGTAACAGAACTCGTGAGAAAGGTCAGGAAGCAAATGCACTGGATGTTAACCTCGGCGCTGCTGATGAGTTGGCAAGACAATTGCGCCTCCGAGATATGGGAGGTATCATTGTTGTCGACTTCATCGACATGAATCTTGCCGAAGACCGACAGTTGCTCTATGAACGCATGTGCAAGAACATGCAGAAGGACCGTGCCAAGCACAACATCCTGCCATTGAGCAAGTTCGGACTGATGCAGATTACACGCCAGCGTGTACGTCCGGCTATGGATGTGAATGTAGATGAAACCTGCCCTACCTGTTTCGGTACGGGCAAGATCAAGTCTAGCATCCTCTTCACCGACCAGTTGGAAAGAAAAATCGACCGCCTAGTCAACAAGATCGGCGTCAAGAAATTCACTTTGTATGTGAATCCTTACGTGGCTGCCTTCATCAACAAGGGCTTCATTTCCCTGAAGCGCAGATGGCAGTTTAAGTATGGTTTCGGCTTCAATGTGATTCCTTCACAGAAACTGGCATTCCTCCAGTACGAATTCTACGACAAGGACAACCAGTATCTGGACATGCAGGAAGAACAGGAAACAAAGTAAGTTTTAATTATCAGAAAGCTCCATTCGTATCAGTTTACGAATGGAGCTTTTTTATTTTGATTTTCTACACCTTATTATATATAGGGC
>JAJXBQ010000259.1:0-4056 GCA_021640525.1 Segatella copri | reverse complement strand
TTATTGAATTGTCCATTCTTTCATTTTAAGTATTCTTATATAGACACATTTTCTCTTCCCCCTTGTGTCGAAACGAGTCGTCACAAGCAGCAAGGAGATTGAGACAGTATACTTCTCGTAAAGCTTCTGTCGTTCGGAGCAACCCTGATCCAGGCGATGCTGTACCCGCAATCCCATTTGGGTAACTAAACCTCATATTTCCTGGTTTAGTTCTCAAACGCGCCGCAAAGTTAACAAAAAAAAAAAAAAACGAAAGAATGTTAGCACGACTTTAGCTAAAATTAGTTTTTTTAGCCATTTTCTTAATATACGTTAATTTCACTGTTTTATTTGCATACAAAACATAAAATCGGGATAAATCTCTTTCAATAAGTGATTTACCCCGATTAAACATTATACAGATGGAAGGCAACTTAGTTGTTTACGCTACCTCCCACAATATCAAGCAATTCATTGGTAATGGCCTGTTGACGACTCTTGTTGTACTGCAAGTTGAGTTCGCGCAAGAGTTCATCGGCATTATCCGTAGCGGTCTGCATGGCCACCATTCTGGCGGCATGCTCACTCGCCTGGCTATCCAGCAACGCTGTATAAATCATCAGACGAAGCTGCTTAGGAATCAAGACTCCCAAGACAGTCTCCAAGTCTGGCTCTACAATGAAGTCATCATTCAGAGGTTTTGCCTCAGAACTCTGGCGTTCGTCAGCTTCAGCCTGCTTTTGGCGCAGATATTCCTGAGCCTTTGCCGTAGCCACATTAGAGGTAAGGTCACGATCGTTGTCCACTCCTATCGCCTCAGTGCTGAGGTCAATAGGCAAGAAAGTCTTGCGGGTCAGAATCTGTGAACCGGCACTCTTAAAGTGATGATAAATCATCTCCACCTTATCGAGCTCACCAGCAGCATACTGCTTGGCAAGTGAATGGGCGATATCTGCACAGGCGCTGGCATGAGGATGATCGGCAAGATCATTAAAGTTACCGCCAATCTTCAAACCCAGTTTCTGTACCTTCTCTGCCACTTTTCGTCCGATAGGATATACCGTGATGTCGTCAATGCCTTGAGCCTTATACTCGTCCACCGCATGCATCATCATCTTGATAACGTTGGAATTGAATCCACCACACAAGCTGCTGTTAGAACTGTATACCACAAGAGCTACACGCTTGGTCTCCTTGTGCTCCAACTGCAACGGATGGTCGACATTCGGAGTACTTACCAGGAAACTCTTGAGGATATGTTCCAGCATATTTCCATAAGGCAGCATATTCTGGATAGCTACCTGAGCATGATGCAACTTACTGGAAGCCACCATCTTCATCGCACTCGTAATCTTACGGGTACTGTTAACGCTGGCTATGCGAGTTTTAATCTCTTTTAATGACGGCATAGGCTATTACGCTTTATATTGTCCTGCAACATTAGCCATGGTCTCCTCGACTGCCTTAATGGCATCGTCGGTGAGTTTACCATCGCCCAAAGTCTCAATCACATCAGCGTGCTGGCTGCGCATAGCATCGAGGAACAAATCCTGACAGTCGCGAACCTTATCCATTGGCACGTCGTGCATCAATCCGTGAACACCACAATAGAGAATAGCTACCTGCTCGCCTACCGGCATTGGGCGGTACTGAGGCTGAACAAGCAACTGGTCGTTCTTACGGCCACGGTCCAGAGTCATCGCTGTTACGGCATCCATATCGCTAGAGAACTTAGAGAAGGCCTCCAGCTCACGATACTGAGCCATATCAATCTTCAGTGTACCAGCCACCTTCTTCATACTCTTGATCTGGGCAGAACCACCTACACGGGATACGGAGATACCTACGTTGATAGCTGGACGGAAACCCTGGTTGAAGAGGTCGGTCTCAAGGAAGATCTGACCGTCGGTGATGGAAATCACGTTGGTTGGGATGTATGCTGATACGTCACCTGCCTGTGTTTCGATGATAGGAAGGGCTGTCAAAGAACCACCACCCTTTACGTGACCCTTCATGCACTCTGGAAGGTCGTTCATCTGCTCGGCTACCTCCTGCTGGTCGTTGATACGAGCGGCACGCTCCAACAGACGAGAGTGGAGATAGAACACATCACCAGGGTAAGCCTCACGTCCGGATGGACGGCGGAGGATCAGAGATACCTCACGGTAAGCCACAGCCTGCTTACTCAAGTCATCGTATACTACGAGAGCTGAGTAACCGCGGTCGCGGAAGTACTCACCGATAGCTGCACCGGCAAATGGTGCGTAATACTGCATGGCTGCAGGATCGGCAGCGGTAGCACTTACGATGATGGTATATGGCAGGGCGCCATGCTCCTTGAGGTTCTGTACCAATGCTGCAACGGTAGATGCTTTCTGACCGATAGCTACATAGATACAATATACTGGCTTGCCAGCCTCATAGAAACTCTTCTGGTTGATGATGGTATCCACTGCGATGGCAGTCTTACCGGTCTGACGGTCACCGATGATCAACTCACGCTGTCCACGACCGATAGGAATCATAGAGTCTACCGCCTTCAAACCAGTCTGAAGAGGTTCCTTTACTGGCTGACGATAGATTACACCAGGTGCCTTACGATCCAAAGGCATCTCAAAAGAATCGGTGAGGTCGATGTCACCCAGACCATCAATAGCCTGACCCAGAGGGTTTACGACACGTCCCAGGAAGTTGTCGTTTACGCGGATAGAAGCGATACGGTGTGTACGCTTCACGCTCTGTCCCTCCTTGATGCCAGCTGTAGGACCTAAGAGGACACAACCTACATTGTCTTCCTCCAAGTTCATGACGATAGCCATGGTTCCGTTCTCAAACTCAAGAAGTTCATTAGCCTCGGCATTACGCAGACCATAGATACGAGCCACGCCATCGCTGACGGTAAGCACGGTACCCACCTCGTCAAACTGCTGAGAGCCATTAACCTCCTGGAGCTGCTGCTGAAGAACCTCAGACACCTCACTTGGTTTAATTTTATCTGACATTTTGTTATTTACTTTAATTATTTTTACTTTTTGAGCTGTGTCAGAATGTTGTTGAGCTTAGTCTTTACGCTCGCATCCATTCTGTAAGTATCATACTCAAGGATGAAACCACCAATCAGTTCAGGGTTCACCTCGGTCTTGAACTCCACAGTACCTTTCGTTCTCTGCTCCACCATCTTGCGCATCTTATCCTCAGTAGAGGCGTCAACGGCAGTGGCGGTGATCAGCTTACCGCGGATGATGTTCTTCTGTTTCCTGTAAAGAGTGATATACGAAGCAGCCATGAATTGCAGGGTGCTCTCCCTATCCTCTTTCAAGACGAGAGCGATAAACTTCTTGCTCAGTTCCGTAGGCTCTTTGCCCAGGGCTGTGATGAGAAGTGCCTCTTTCTTGTCTTTGGAAAGCATAGGGTTGTCTATCGTAAATCTCAGTTCAGGCACGTCGATGTAGCTCTTAAAGAGCGTCTGCATCTCCTGGTAGACCTGATCTTCGAGCTTCATGCCGAGTGCAGCCTTGATGAGGGCACGGGCATAACGCACCGATATTACACCTATATCCATAAGCTTTACTATTTGTTGTCAGAAGAAACCTCGTCCAGCAGTCGATTTATCATATCCATCTGTGCCTTGTCATCAGAGAGCTTAGCCTTGAGCACCTTCTCTGCAATCTGAACAGAGAGTTCGGCTACCTGGCCTCGGATTTCACGAATGGCGTTCTGCTTCTCGGTCTCAATCTGCTTCTTGGCATCAGAGAGGAGACGTGCGCCTTCTTCGCGTGCTTTATCCTGTGCTTTCTCTACAATGGCATCGCGGGTTTCGGCAGCCTCCTTGAGGAGGGCAGCCTGCTTCTCGCGAGCTTCCTGCAAGATGGATTCACCTTCTTTTTGGATATTGGCAAGCTTCTCGTTGGCTTCGTGAGCCTTCTTCAGACTTTCATCGATGAAAGCCTTGCGTCCGTTCACCATCTTAATGATGGCTGGGAATCCAGCCTTCCAAAGAATGATGAAGACGATGATGAAGACCAGCGTCATCCAGAAGAGCAAACCGCTATCAGGAATTAATAAATCCATATATAC
>JAJXBQ010000030.1:0-19936 GCA_021640525.1 Segatella copri | reverse complement strand
TCATTCCTTTTTCAGAAATTTCCTTTGCAAAAATACAAAGAATAATCGGAAAAAGCGAAAATATTGCCTCAAAAGTGCTTTATATAGGAAAAAAGCATTATCTTTGCACAAGATTTTCACGAAGAAAACATGGACAAGAACAAGTTTAGTCTATTAAATAGTATAAAATACCCAGAAGATTTGAGACGGCTGAGCATTGACCAGCTGCCACAAGTCTGCAAAGAGTTAAGAGAAGACATTATCGACGAGGTTGCCGTCAACCCCGGTCATTTTGCCTCCTCTCTTGGCGTGGTGGAAATAACCGTAGCCCTACATTATATCTACAACACCCCATACGACCGTATTGTATGGGATGTGGGACACCAGGCCTACGGACATAAGATATTAACAGGGCGCCGCGACAACTTCTGCACCAACCGCAAGTTGCACGGCATCCGTCCATTCCCTACACCTTTAGAAAGCGAATATGATACCTTCGCCTGCGGACATGCGAGCAATTCCATCTCCGCTGCACTCGGTATGGCCGTTGCCGCACGCGAAAACGGAGATACCGACAGGCACGTGGTGGCCGTCATTGGCGATGGAGCCATGAGCGGCGGACTGGCTTTCGAGGGACTGAACAACGTATCAAGTACACCTAACGACATGCTCATCATCCTGAACGACAACGATATGAGCATCGACCGGGCAGTGGGCGGTATGGAGAAATATCTCCTGAACCTCGATACCAACGAGACCTACAACCGCCTCCGTTTCAAGGCATCGCAGTGGCTGCACTCCAAAGGCTATCTCAACGAAGACCGCAAGAAGGGCATCCTGCGTCTGAACAATGCGCTGAAATCGGCACTGAGTCATCAGCAGAACATCTTCGAGGGTATGAATATCCGCTACTTCGGACCTTTCGACGGTCATGACGTGAAGGAAGTGGCGAGAGTACTTAAACAGCTTAAGAACATGAAGGGTCCTAAGCTGCTGCACCTGCATACCACCAAGGGAAAGGGTTACGAACCAGCCGAGAAGAGTGCTACCATCTGGCACGCGCCAGGCAAATTCGATCCGGAAACGGGTGAGAGAATCATTGCCGATACCAGCAACCAGCCTCCTAAATATCAGGATGTTTTCGGAGAGACGCTGCTGGAACTGGCTCAGAAGAACCCGAAGATTGTAGGTGTGACGCCAGCCATGCCTACAGGATGCTCCATGAACATCATGATGAAGGCGATGCCAAACCGTACTTTCGATGTAGGTATTGCCGAGGGGCATGCCGTTACCTTCTCTGGAGGTATGGCGAAAGACGGCCTCATCCCATTCTGCAATATCTACAGTTCGTTTGCACAGCGTGCCTACGATAACATCATCCACGACATGGCACTGCTCAACCTGCCGGTTATCATTTGTCTTGACCGTGCCGGACTGGTAGGTGAAGACGGACCAACCCATCATGGTGCCTTCGATATGGCGGCTCTCCGTCCGATTCCGCATCTCACCATCGCATCTCCGATGAACGAACATGAGTTGCGCAACCTGATGTATTCAGCCCAGTTGCCAGGTCATGGCAGCTATGTAATCCGTTATCCGAGAGGCAAGGGTGTGCTCGTAGACTGGCGCAACCCAATGGAGGAAATCAAGACCGGTACCGGCAGAAAGCTGAAAGACGGAACCGATGTGGCTGTTCTCACCATCGGTCCTATCGGAAACGATGCCGCTCAGGCTATCGCTGAGGTTGAAGCCGAAACCGGAATGAGCATCGCCCACTACGATATGCGATTCCTCAAGCCACTCGATGAAGACATTCTGAAAGAGGTGGGCGAAAAGTTCAGCCGCATCATCACCATCGAAGACGGCGTTCGTATGGGCGGTATGGGCTCTGCCGTACTGGAATGGATGAACGACCATGACTATCAGCCAAAGATGACCCGAATGGGATTGCCAGATGAGTTTGTGGAACACGGAACCGTGGCACAGCTTAGGGAAATCGTGCATCTCGATAAAGAATCAATCAAAGAAGCAATTAAGAAATGAAAATAATCATAGCTGGCGCATATGCCATAGGTACTCATCTGGCGAGACTCCTGTCACGCAGCAATGAAGAGATTACGCTCATCGATGAAAGCGAAGAGCGCCTGGCAAGCATTGGCTCCGACTGCGACCTGCTCACCATGCTGGGCAAGCCTACCAGTCTTCACATCTTACGCGATGCGGGGGTAGCAGATGCCGACCTTTTCATCGCCGTTACTCCGGTAGAAAGTACCAACATCACAGCTAGCATCCTTGCCAAGAACCTGGGTGCCAAAAGAACGGTGGCCCGTGTGGATAACCCGGAATATATGGATCAGCAGGCTCAGGAATTCTTCAAAGGATTAGGTATCAGCAAACTGATTTATCCGGAGATGCTCGCAGCCGTAGATATCAATAACGGACTGAAAATGAGTTGGGTACGTCAGCGCTGGGATGTGCACGACGGCGCACTCGTCATGCTCGGCATCAAACTGCGCGAAGGATGCGAGATACTGAACGAACCGCTCAAGAACATCAGCGGTCCTAACGACCCATACCACGTGGTAGCCATCAAGCGAGGCAGTGATACCATCATCCCTGGCGGTAACGACGAGCTGAAACTCTACGACCTCGCCTACTTCATGACCACCCGCAACTATATCCCATATATCCGCAAGATTGTAGGCAAGGAGCACTATGTGGATGTGAAGAACGTGATGATCATGGGTGGCGGACGCACAGCCGTAAGAGCCGTGAAGAAGATACCGGAATATATGGAATGTAAGATTATCGAGATGAGCGAGGAGCGCTGCGAATATCTCAACGATATTCTCGATGAGAACAAGACGCTCATCATTCATGGTGACGGACGCGACATTCCGCTGCTCGTAGAAGAAGGTATCCGCAGTACTCAGGCCTTCGTGGCACTGACCGGTAACGCCGAAACCAATATCCTGGCCTGTCTTACCGCCAAGAGAATGGGTGTGCGCAAGACGGTGGCTGCCGTAGAAAACGTAGACTACGTGAGCATGGCAGAGAGTCTGGATATCGGTACCATCATCAACAAGAAGATGATTGCTGCCAGCTACATCTACCAGATGATGCTCGATGCCGACGTGATGAACGTGAGATTCCTGATGAGCGCCAACGCCGATGTGGCAGAATTCATAGCCAAAGAAGGTTCGACGGTAACCAAGAAACCGGTGAAGGAACTCGGCATGCCTATCGGTGTAACCATCGGTGGACTGGTTCGCGGTGAAGAAGGAATGCTCGTTTCGGGTAATACCCAGATAGAACCGGGCGACTCGGTGATGGTTTTCTGCCACAACATCAACATGAAGAAAATTGAGAAATACTTCATCTAAGCGTGAAGGAGATAGAGACATACTTCATATATGATAAACAGAAAATTAATATATAAGATTTTAGGGCAACTGCTTTTCATAGAAGCATTCCTGCTCTTCGTCAGTCTGCTGGTAGCTTTCTATTACCAGCAGGACGACATCTTTGCCTTCATTGTGGCAACACTTACCACCATCGGAGGCGGGCTGGTGCTGAAATGGCGAGGACACGGAGCCGATAACTCAATGTCGCGCCGTGATGCCTATCTCGTGGTAACGCTCTCATGGATTGTATTCAGTTTCTTCGGAACCCTCCCCTTCATGATAAGTGGATACATCAACAACTTTACCGATGCCTACTTTGAAACCATGTCGGGATTTACGACAACGGGAGCCACGATATTAGACGATGTAGAATGCTTCCCCCACGGACTGCTTTTCTGGCGTTCGCTCACCCAATGGATAGGCGGTCTGGGAATCGTGTTCTTCACCATCGCCCTGCTGCCATCGCTTGTAGGAGGACAGACCAAGGTGTTTGCTGCCGAGGCTACAGGACCTATCAAAACGAAACTGCATCCCCGGCTTTCCACTTCGGCTAAATGGATATGGAGTATCTATCTGATGCTCACCATTGCCTGCATCGCATCCTACTATGTGGCAGGAATGAATCTCTTCGACAGTTTCAACTATGCGATGACCACTACGGCTACAGGAGGTTTCTCTACCCACAACAGCAGTACCTCGTTTTTCCATTCGCCGGCGCTGGAATACATCTGTGCCTTCTTCTGCTTCCTGTCGGGTGTTAACTTCACCCTACTCTATGCAGCCGTCATCAAGTTCAAGATCAAGGATCTGTTCAAGAATTCAGAGTTTAAGTTCTATATGCTCCTCGTTACAGCCTTCACGGCTTTCATCATGGTAGAGCTGATAGCGATGCGCAACTACGATGTGGAACATGCCTTCAGAAGTGCTATCTTCCAGGTGGTTTCTTTCATCACTACCACCGGTCTATTTAACGACGATGCAGCCCTCTGGCCTCACGTTACCTGGGTGGTATTGGCAGCCTGCATGTTCTTCGGAGCCTGCTCGGGCAGTACGAGTGGAGGCTTGAAATGTATCCGTGGCGTGATGTTGGTAAGAATGGTGAAGAATGAATTCCGCCAGATTCTGCATCCTAACGCCGTGCTGCCATTGAAGATTGATGGTGTGAACGTACCCATGCAGAAGCGTGTTACGCTGCTTGCCTTCCTCACCACTTATCTCATCATCTGTCTGGTGATATCGTTCACGATGATAGCCATGGGCATCGACAACACCAATGCCATCACCATCACCCTGAGTTGTGTGGGTAATGTGGGACCTACGCTGGGTACGGAAATCGGACCAACCATGTCGTGGAGCGAACTGCCGGATGTGGCAAAATGGTTCTGCTCGCTGATGATGCTCATCGGTCGTCTGGAGATATTCAGTGTGCTGGTTATCTTAACGCCAGCATTCTGGAGAGAGAACTAACATACCCAGAGGGGAAGTTAGAAAATAAAAGAGAAGTTGATATTTGAAGTAAAAAATACGCTTACTAGACTAAGTATATTTCGCCCAAAAAGCGTTATATATAATAAGGTATAGGTTCAGCAAGAGCCTTACCGGAGAGTAAGAAACCGTACTGAAGAGTACATTTATAAACTAAATATAGGTAAAAATGAAACCATTAAAATTTCAACCGCTATTAAAATCCACCATCTGGGGTGGCAGTAAGATTACCACTTTCAAGCATCTCGACGTAAAACAAGAGAATGTGGGAGAAAGCTGGGAAATCTCTGGAGTACCAGGAAATGAAAGCATCGTAGCCGATGGCGAGATGCAGGGCAAGAGCCTCAACGAGGTTGTTGCAGAACGGAAGGGAAGCTTCCTCGGAGAAGAGAACTACAAGCGTTTCGGCAATGAGTTTCCACTGCTCATCAAGTTTATCGATGCCAACCGCGACCTCTCTATCCAGGTGCATCCTAATGATGAAATTGCCAAGAAGCAAGGTAAGGAACGCGGCAAGACCGAGATGTGGTATGCGCTGCCATGCGAGCCGGATGCCAAACTCTACAACGGCTTGAAGATGCAGATTACTCCTGAGCAGTACAAGGAGATGGTAGAGAACGATACCATCACCGATGCCCTGGCTCAGTATAACATGAAGGAGGACGACTGCTTCTTTATCCCAGCCGGCAGAATTCACGCCATCGGAACAGGCTGTTTCGTTGTCGAGATTCAGCAGACCAGCGATGTAACCTATCGCATCTACGACTTCAAGCGCAAGGACAAGGATGGCAACTATCGCCAGCTCCACACCAAGGAGGCTGCCGAGTGCATCGACTACACCGTATTGCCAGACTATCGCCAGCACTACACTCCTGCCAAAAATCAGGGTGTAAGCATGGTGCAGTGCCCTTACTTCACCACAGCCGTTTATGATCTCGACGAGCCAATGACGCTGGATTATTCAGAATTGGACAGCTTCGTGATTCTGATTGGCTTGAAGGGTGAGGCTAAGATTACCGACAACAAGGGTAACGAGATTACACTCCAGGGCGGCGAAAGCATCGTTGTTCCTGCCTCTACCCAGACATTGAAGGTAGAAGGAACCTTGAAGTTCCTGGAGACATACGTATAAATTTAAAGGTAAAAAAGTAAAAGGGTAAAAAGAGCCTGGCGGGATATCATCTGCCTGCTTTCTTTTTACCTTTTTACCCTTTTACCCTTTTACCTTTTTACTTTTAAAAATCCCAAAACAAACAATTTCAACTAAAAAGTTGAAAATAGCTAAAATAATTTGTATTTTTCAACTAATTAATGTATCTTTGCGGCACGAAATAAATATCAAACAATGAATAAAGAAGATGAAGTCTCGCTATTTCTAAAGCGTTTCAAGGACAAAGCTAAAATATTTGGCATAGTCTTCCGTGACGATAGAGGAAAAAATACTCAAGCCCTATTGGACTTGGAAATTACAGCCCTCAAACGTCTCGAAATCATCAAGAACCTAGAAGTTGATGATTTCGTAGAAGGTCCCTTAGAAGACACGCTTAACAAAGTGGCAGATTTATGGGTGTTTGGAAAGAAAGTAAAATCGCAGGATGTCTATATCAAAATTTCGATGGGCATCGCTAACAATAGCGCCGTGTGCATCTCTTTCCATGTCGCAGAGTATAAACTGGTTTATCAATTCAAATAAAAGAAGAAATGATGAAAAGTCCATTTACAGGAGGAAATGTAGTACTGCATTCGGAGAAACGAACAGCAGTTTTCAGAAAAGAAAAGTTCGAATACACTTTTCTTAGCTATCAGTGCGTAGATACACGCGAACTGTTTACAACAACAGAATTGGATACCGCCAATACAATGCAGATATATAATCAATATCGTACTAAGTATGGAATTCCATTCCCTGACGAGATACGCAGTATACGCAGAAAATATGGTCTGTCGGCCACCAAGATGTCAGTGATATTGGGGTTCGGTGAGAACCAATATCGACTGTACGAGAATGGTGATATGCCAAGTCTTACAAACGGAAGGATACTGAAGACCATACAAGTACCTGCAGTGTTTGCCACATTTGTTGAAGCTGCCAAAAACTTACTGAATACAGAGGAATACGACAAGATTATGTTGTGTATCGAGGAATTAGAAAATGAATCAAACACCTCGAAACTTATCAAACAATTGATTTTTACTACCGATGGGAGAAATCAATGGAATGGCTATGCCCTGCCTTCAATAAGCAAATTAAAAAACACGATGCTGTACTTCATAGAGAAATTTAACGGAGTCTTCGTTACACAAATGAACAAACTTCTCTTCTATGCCGACTTTCTTGCCTACAGGAGCAGAGGATTAGGATTGACAGGCTTAGTATTTAAGGCAGTACCTTACGGACCAGTCCCAGAGCGATGGGACCGGGTGTATAGTCTCGTGGATGATATAGAGCAAATGCCTATCGAAAGCAAGAATGGAAACAGTGGAACAAAACTTGTGTCAGCATTGGAATTTGACGAAGCAAGTCTCAGTGAAGAAGAACTAAGTTGTCTCGCTAAGGTCTATGAAATTTTCAAGGATGAAACGCCAAGTACTATCTCGGAAATCAGCCACCAGGAAGCAGCATGGCTCGACAACATAGGTAGTCATGGACGAATTGACTACAACTATGCCTTCTCGCTGAAGGCACTGTAAAAACGAGAACTCGAAAGCCGGTTTCATTGAATTGGAACCAGTTTTCGAGTTCTCACATTTAGCCCAGACACGAATTATCAAACAAATTCATCTTATATAATAATGTATGCTAGATAAAAAGTACATCTATCATGCATTAAAGTTTGGATTTTACCTTCATTTTCAAAATTTCTCCGTATTTATTTTGGTTATTTCAGTAACTTTTATTATTTTTGCAGTACTGTTTCGTACTTACAGTATGATATGACAGCAAACAGCCCTATACAGAAGTCGCTTTTAAGAAAGACACTTTGTTGGGGGCAAACATAAGAAAAGCGTTATTGCGCTTGGTTTTTGACCTTTGGAACTTAGGACACTCCAAATCTCACGTCAAAGAACCATGCAACGATGATGCCTATGGGTATGTTACATACATACCTTCCATAAGTCAGCTCTATGGGGCTGACTCTATGGGAGTGTATCTATACATATCGGCGTGGGGTCTCGTTGCTTGTTCTGACGTGAAGGGCAAGTCCTAAGGCCTCAAAGGTGGAGCGAGCAACAGTAGGCTTCACGCTTTTTCGTGCATATTGGCACATAACCCAATCTTTAACCGTCTGAATTGGAGCCATAGGACATATTGTTGTAACTATGTATTCAAAAGAATTAGAAGAGCTTATTGACAGCGTACTCGCTGATGGTGTAGTAACAGACCAAGAACGTACCGTACTTCGCAAGCGAGCACTTGCATGTGGCGAGGACCCAGACGAGGTCATGATAGTGGTAGATGGTCGCCTTGCTAAAATGAAGAAGTCAGCAAGTCCTGCAATTCCAGCTACCGAAAAGCGTGGCAACATCGTGAAGTGCCCTAATTGCGGAGCTCCGATTGAGGCTGGTGCAGTAAAGTGCAAGGAGTGTGGCTATGTCTTTACCAATGTAAAGGCTAATAACACCGCCAAAGAGTTTGCCATCATGTTGGAACAGAGAATTCAAAAAGTTAGCTATAACGACGATAAGACAAACATCAACAAAGTCAATGAATTCATCAAAAATTTTCCTCTGCCAACTGGAAAGGAAGATATGTTAGAGTTCATTGCAAGTCTTGATGCCAGACGCCGCAGTAAGTCTAACTATCAAGAAGCATACAATGCAAAATATCAAGAATGTGTTACAAAAGCAAAGACCTTGTTCGCTGGGGATGCTGATTTTACATCTTTGCTTGCCCAAACAGAAAAAGGTTACCGTGCCCATACCTTAATTGCTTCAGTCATTGAACATAAAAAAATCATTTTTATTGTTATTGTTGTAGTCTTGCTATTGAAAGGTTGTATTTCTTTCTTTACATTATTGGACAATCCTTCTGGTTGGAATAAAGTTTCTGATGCAATAAAAGAGCAAAATACAACAGAAGTAATCAATCTTATCGGAGAGAAAGATGAAGACGTTATAGAAAAGCATAAAAATGAAGTTCAAGTCTATATGCAGCGTCTTATTAATGAAGGCAAAATAAAAGAGGCAAAAGAACTTGGCGATGCAGTAAAACTAGCAGCACCGAATACGTATATCTCTAAACCTCTGTATGATTATTACCTTAACCAAGGTGATGCTACTAATGCTGAGAAATATGATGCGCCGCTCGACGTCACTAATAGTGATGCAAGTTCCGAGAGTGACATGAGTTCTGGGGATGGCGACATGTCAGAGTAATGATAAATTTGTTAAACAATGAAGAAATTAGCAAATATTGATATAGGTTTGTGTGGCGAATATTATGTTTGCGCACAAATGCATTTGAAAGGTTGGACTGCAAGTATGACCTTAAAGAATTATCCTGGCATAGACATCCTAGGGTATAATCCTACAGAAAATAAAAGAACGGAGATACAAGTTAAAACAGGCCAAAACAAGTATACAGTCTTAACAGGGTTAAACACCGACAATTTCAACAAATCAATCGGTAGCATTACTCAACCTTATGTCTTTGTTCATTTACTAGATGACGACAACATAGAATGTTACATCCTTACCTCGGCTGATTTTGTAAGCTTATCAAAAAGTGTCTATTCAAAAATGAGCACGGTCACCCAAGGAAAAACTGCACCAATCAAGTTTAAATGGTCAGACTTACAACAATATAAAAATAAATGGAATAATTTGTGGTAGACAATGGGATTCTTTAGTAAAATACTAGGCGGAAATGATAGTCAGACTATCGTCCGCTGTGATGAGGCTGAGTTCCTCATCTGGAAATATCAAGGAGGTGCCGTAAAGAGCGGCACTTCCATCATCGTGAAAGATGGCGAGGTGGCTGTATTGATAGGCTCTTCACAGACAACAATCGAAGGACCAGCTAACACGACTGCCAGCGAAGATCTCAGCGAGGTGTTTTTCATCAACCTTGCTGGCAGTAACGTAGTACGCTTTGCCGTTCCATACTTTGGCGTTAACGACCCACGTTATCCTGATCTCAATGTACCTGTGGCAGTACGTGGTTCTATCAATTTCAATATCGAAGACTACAAAGGATTCATTCGTATGCATCGACTTGTAGGCTTTGACATGGAAGCATTTCAGAAAAAGATAAAGGATGCGGTAATAAAATATGTAAAGTCTGTGGTAAGTAACATCCCTACAGACCACAGCATCCCTGTCGTGCAGATGGAAAAGAAGATACTGGAGATAGGAGAGATTCTGAATCAGTATCTCAAACAGAGGCTGGCTATAGATTTCGCTATCAACGTGCGTGCAGTAGACCTCAATGCCATCGAGTATGATGCAGACGACGAAAGCTACAAGCAACTCCGTGCATTAACCCAGGGACAAGCTGCAGAGATGTCTCAGACCCAGCATAAGATAAACATGGACCAGATGAAAGCTCAGTCACAGCTCAACATCGACGCCATGCGAGAGACTCAAAAGCAGGACTTGTACAACCGTGGTGCAAACCTCGACATGGATAGACAGATGCGTGCCCAGGACATCAAAGACCGAGGTGAAAAGATGCGCATCCAGCGCGATCTTGGCGAAAAGGCTTACAATGTTCAAATCGACGAGATGCAGAAAAGCGGTAGAATGGCAATGGGTGGCATGCCTAACATGGGACAACCTGTAGGAGGCTTTAACCCTTCGGGAATCAATGGCATTGGCGGACCTAAACCTGCCACACAAATCGGTCAACCTTCTGGCATCAACATTGGTGGTGGCATCAACTCAGGCACCCCTACTCCTCCACCTGCCCCACAAGTCCCACCACAGATACCACAGGTGAGCATCTATGTAGCCATCGGCGGTCAGACACAAGGACCATTCGACTACAATATGCTGAAAGAGATGGTGAGAACAGGAGGACTTACCGCACAAACTTTGGTGTGGAAGGAAGGTATCAACTGGACACCTGCAATTCAAGTTCCAGAGGTAGCATCCATCTTAAATGCTCCTCAAACACCACCTCCACCAACATCTGCCGTCCCTCCTACCCCACCAACACCTCCAGGAGTACCACCAACGCTATAAACA
Organism: Segatella copri; assembly: GCA_021640525.1. GTDB lineage: Bacteria > Bacteroidota > Bacteroidia > Bacteroidales > Bacteroidaceae > Prevotella > Prevotella copri_S. Next base: position 8,882 of record JAJXBQ010000030.1, on the reverse strand, counting down.
TACAAGGATATGAATAGCTATTTATCAGATTTAGAAAACATAATCATCAATGCTCAAAGCGGGGGACAATCATTGTCCTTCGCCTTGAAGCATTGTGCTACCGAAAAAAGCGTTTTTGACAAAGAGGTCAACATAACACCATTGTGGCTTATCCGAAAACAAGAAGCAGAGCGAAAGGCTAAGGAAGAGGCTGAACGCATAAGGCTTCAACAAGAAGCCGAACGTAAAGCCAAAGAATTAGCAGAAGAAAGAATAAGACGAGGAACCGCAGAACCTGTAGACCTCGGATTGTCTGTACTCTGGGCTTCCCACAACATAGGTGCTCGCAGCAGTGAGCAACCAGGTGTTTATGCTGCATGGACAAGCAAGAAAGAAGCTATCAACATGTGGGGGGAAGATTGGAGACTGCCTACCCAACAGGAAATGACCGAACTGATGCAGAATTGCCAATGGACATGGACTGTAATCAATGGTATGACAGGATTCCAAATAGTGGCAGCCAACGGCAACAACATATTCCTACCAGCAGGAGGTTCGTGTGTTGCTCAGCAATATGACTCTTATGGAATGGCAGGACGCTATTGGAGCGATACCTCGGATGCACAATATGCCGACCGTGCCATGTATTTGGAGTTTAGCCAATATACAGGAAACCTATATAGCATAGCCAAGACTATGCAGATGGTCATACGACCAGTAAAAAACAGATAACGAAAGACCCAATGGAGACATTAAATTACATACAAGCTTTGATGGGAGCTTATGCTCTTGACCTTTCAAGCATTGATACAGAAAATGAGACGGAATACAACGAGCGTGCCCAAGCCGTTAGAGAACGCACCATTTCCTTATTTAATGCTATGCGTGATTCTGCCCCTGAACTTCTGCAATACAACTTTGCTGATAGTATGTCGGACGAAGAGGTTAGAAGAACCATCAATCGAATAGCATTAGATGCCAATAAACGCTATACCGCCCCTATCATTCCAGACAATATCGCAGCCATCGATTATATCAATGGAGAACCATTTGTTACTCCTACTTATGTAAAGTGGCAGAGCGACGGATATAGAAAGCAAAACTTTGTCATCAACTATAACGGCGAACTGCAGTCTGTTGCTAAAAGACAACTAACCGCGCTGATGCAGAATATGCTACTATGCTTCGCTCCAGGAAAAATCAGATTCAACATCTTCGACCAGATGATGAGTGGCATGGCAGACTTTGTTACAGTAGGGTATGATGAGACGGTCTATAATGGTAATGTCATTATGGACGAAGCTGCCGCACGAGATTGCATCAAGCGTCAAAGAGAACGCATGCAGATGGTGATGGGCAAATATGGTGACATCGCAAGGTATAACGAAAAGCACCAAGAAATCGTCATGCCATACGAAGTTGTCGTATTGAACGACTATCCTGCACGCTATGAAAATCTGACTGCAGAACTACAACCTCTGTTTGAGAATGGAGCAAAGGGTGGCATCTACTTTATTGTGATGCACAACTCTGATGCTCCGAAATTAAAAGAGGATGCAGTAGACATTCTCACCAGTGAAACTGTAACAAATATCAGTTTACAGACTCTCTGTGGAATTCGAAACAACCTGATGGTAAAACACACTCCTATCGCCGAGCATCCTGCACTGGCAGATGCATTTCGTGTTGATTTCAACAAACATATCAACGAAAAGGGTACACGACAGGTGCTAAAGGCAGACTATGCCTCTATATCTCATAGCGAATATACGGATGTAACATCAGAAATCAGCATAACCGTAGGACTCGACACAGAAGACAAACATCCTGTTACCTTGCGATTCAACTCTGGTGACTATATCCATGGATTCATTCTTGGACAGTCAGGTTCTGGTAAGTCTGTCTTACTGAACAACATCATCAGTGCCGCCATACTGAAATATGCACCAGAAGACTTGATGCTCTACTTGATGGACTTCAAGGGAGTAGAATTCAACCGCTATCGTGGTGTAAAGCATGTAAAGGCGTTACTGGTTGACAATTCTGACCCTCAGATGACTTTAGAAGTTCTACGAGAGTTGCAGCAAGAGAACAAAAGACGTGTAAAACTATGGCGAGACAATGCAGTCAACAACATCGATGGTTACAACAAGAAAAATCCGACATCCAGACTTCCACAGATTCTGTTTGTGGCAGACGAATGCCAAGTGATGTTTGCCAAGCCAACATCCAATTCCTACGGAATGGCTATCCAAAGAGAAATCTCCGAGATTCTCAATGTCATCGCCACACAAGGACGTAGCCAAGGTATCCACATGCTTCTTGCGACCCAACAACTCGACGAGACAGATATATCTGGACAAATATTGAAGAACCTCACAGAATGTTTCTTGCTGATGAGTGCAGCATCCGACTCAAACAAACTTGTCCCTGACAGTGATAAGCTAACCAGCAAGCAACCAACAGGTCAAGCCTGCTATTACCACAAGCGTGAGTTGCAGAGCAAGGTACAAACCTTCTATGCCACAGACGAAGAACTCGCCGATTCCATAGAGAAAGCTCGCGAGAAATCAACTACCAAGCAAAGCAATGGAGAGGCATATTTCAGTGGTTCTTCTATCTATCACCTGCAAACAGAAGATTTGCAGTCTGCCAAGACACAGAGTTATGGCGCACCAGTTGCAACCATAGGTCGCAGCATCGGGCTCAACCAGCAAAGCACAGCTATCACACTGACACAAGACTTCAGCGAGAACATCATTGTTTGGGGTGCAAATCGCCAGGAGCAAGCCACCGCTACAGCCATCAATGCGCTCGTATCCCTCATGGCATATTATGAGCAGTCCAACGCACCTTGCAATTTCATCGTATTAGATTGCACCAACAATCCCATGTCACAATGCAAGCCATTGCTGGCAGAACTCGAAAAGCGAGCATATTGCAAGATAATCCAGCAGTCAGAAGGAGGCAAGTATCTGAAAATGATAGCAGACGACATCTACCGCGACACAGCACCCAATTTGATTCTCACCATTCTTGGACAAGATCGTTTCAGTGAAATGAAGAGAAACAGCTTGCTGGTGGAAGAAAAGAAAGCCACGGAGATTAAACCGGCTGTAGGCGGCTTGGAAATGCTTTCTTTCGACCCATTACCTGATTTGGGAGCAAACAACATAACTGATGGAAGCAAGGTCAAGAAATACCAAGAGGCACTGAAGTACATCTTAGACGAAGGACCGAAGCATCATGTTCACGTGTTGATGCAAGTAGACAAGCCAGGCAACATTCTCTTCGATGAGTTCGGAAAAGAGGCAATAGGATTGTTCAAACATAGAGTTATCCTAAAGAGTGAAAACAAGCATCTTGCACCACTCCGTTTCGGGGAAGACATCGACGTACAGTCGTTGAGCGATGACAATGAGCACTTACGTGCCTACTATTATCCAGATGGCGAACAACCGATGCTCTTCACACCATTCCTCTTACCTGACGCACAGTATCTATTCAATGCAATATTAATCAATTAAAATACAAGAAATTATGGCAAATGACAGTTCTATGCTCAACATTGACATGGTTGACCAATTCGGTAAGAACATCGCCAACGTGAGCGCACAAACATTAGAGATTTTCTCCCGACTGGGACAGCAGCTCCAAACTGTAAACAGTGTATGGAATGATGACAACTACGACAACTTCCAAGACAACTTCGAACACAACATCATGAAGAAAATCCAGGAAGTATCTGCTGAGATGGAATTATTTTCCGACTACATCAAAAAGCAATGTGAGATACAGCGAATGTATAAGGCGAACAAATATCGTTAACCATACAAATAAGACAAGACATGTTTTGGTTTTTAATAGGTTTCATTATAATCATTCTTGGAGGCTTTATCATTATTAGTCTCCTCCAAATTGTCTTTATGATTATAGGCTGGATCATCCAAGCCATATTTAGCCTCTTCGAATAAAGGCTAGAAGTCTTTGAAACAAGCATCAGAAGTCGGTTGAAGAAGCAATATGTGTCGTTGACAATATAGCCAGGGCGGACACATCAAAATGCGTTCGCCCTGATTCAGTTAACATCTACCGATATTAGCAATCTTCCTCATATCAATTTTCTAAATACTTTTCCACATCCGCCTGAATCTTCTGAAATTCGGGAGAGAACTGGTAGAAGGTGTTCTTCTTCATCATCATCTTCACCTTGCCCAGACTATTCTCATAACATGCCATTTCGGTGCGGGCCTGCTCGGAATGGAGGGCACGGTCGCGGATTTCATTCTCCCTATCGTTGCGCAAAGCATCGCAGACGCTCTGGACGATAGGACTAACTACCAGGTCGAAGAGATGATGCCCCTGTATATATAAATAGGTATTGCTCTCGTTTACACCCAGATTGTTGAGGTAAAGAGCCATATCATCCAATTCATCCTTAAACTTTTTGAAGCGGCGCTCCAGCTGGAACAGCTTTGCCCGCACCTTCTTTCCCAAATAATCTATCGCCCATTTAGGATCCTGGATACGGACAGAAGGCAGCATGATGACCTTATCAAACTCTGCCATATCAAAGTGCATCGACATCTTGCGATGACGCACATAGAACAGCATGTGCCATAAGAAGAGAGGCCAGATGGTACGGGAATAGGACTCAAGAAAACGCTCGAAATCGAAGACGCGACGGTCGTTGAGCGTCACCATCACACAGGTTTCGTGCAATCCCCTGGCATAACATTGGAAGTTTTCGATGGCATAGGCATAGGTATGAAAGATGTAAGGATTCTCCAACATCTGCTGGGATGACTCGGTTGAGCCCTGACGCAGATAATCGTAATCGGCATCTACACAGGCTATCATATCCCTACCTACTCCCTTCAGCATACTGGAGATAGCAGCCTTCTTGCCTCTGTCTAAATGCTGGTTACGGGTAGGCAGCATGATATCAAAATAGCGTTTTTCATTCTCAAACTTTCCCAGTACCGAACGCCAGAAGAAGACATCATCGTAGCTCTCGACGTAAGCCACAATCTTGCGCCGAGCCTTCTTCGAGGTCATCTTGTTGGCAGCCTCGAAGAACTGGGAATTGATATTATCGGTTAAACGTTTAGCCATAAGCAGAAAAATTCAACATTCAACACTTAACATTCAACATTACGAAATCGTAATATCATTCACGTCCGTCACCCGGTCTGTCCATCCGTCCATGACCACAGCAGGACTGTGGGTGGTCATGATGATCTGGATATTCGGATTGAGCTGCAGCACCAGACCGATGAGCTGCTTCTGCCATTCGAAATGAAGGCTGATTTCTGGCTCATCCATAAAAAGGACGTATGACTGGTTGTCCTCCACCAGCACGGTAAGGAGGATGGCGAGAATCTGCTTCTCACCAGCCGAGAGCTGATAAGGCGAGAGCTGCTCACCTATCTGGTTGAAGCGGATTTCGTTGGCAGTACGGATGATGGTCTTGCCGGTATCCTTGAAAAGATTATCTACCATATCCTGGAACATCTTCTTCGGTTCACTCAGCTTCTGAGCCTTGAAGGCTGCATCCGGTTCGCCGCTCTGAAGCACAGCGATGATGCGGTTGCCGATGTTCACCTGATAATCCAGATACTTGCGCTGCAGCTGGAAGAGCTGCCAGTCGAGTTCGGTAACCAGAGTGAGGTCTATCTTGTTGATCATCTCGGCATTCATCAATGGTCTATCTACCGAGCGGATTACATCATATCTAATCCACTTTGCCTCCTCCGGCTCCACCTTCAGATGCACACCTTTGATCATGTGACTAGGGAATTCGCCACCAGCCGCCAGACCCTTTATCACCTTATTTAATATAGTACTCTTGCCCACGCCGTTTACACCACTCAGGATATTGACACGGCGGTCGAGGTTCCAAAGAATATGTTTGGTACCGCTCCAGAGAGATTCAATCTCTATCTGTTTGATATAATCAGCATATTTCTGCATAAGAATAATCTCCTATCTTTAATAGTCAAGAACGGATAAAGACTATTGTCTTAACTTCTTAACTCCTTTAAGTTTCAAAAAATATACCGCAAATATAGCAAAATTCCTCGAATTTTTGTACCTTTGCACTCGATTTTATTCAAAAATAGGAAGATTTAAATAGAAATAAGGAAAAAATGGATAACAAACGACCTCTTATCGCCCACCTGTGCCTCTTCTGTTCCGGCGCATTCTGGGGACTGATGGCTCCCGTAGGCAAGGATGCCATGCTTCACGGCATCGACGGCATCGACCTGGTGAGCTTCCGTGTATTGGGTGGTGCCATTCTCTTCTGGCTCACCTCGCTCTTCACCAAGAAAGAGCATATTCCAGTAAAAGACATCTTCAAGTTTGCTGCTGCCGGACTCTTCGCCCTCGTGTTCAACCAGTGTTCTTACACCATCGGTCTGAACATGACTTCGCCTAGCAATTCCAGCATCATGACCACTTCGATGCCTATCTTCGCCATGGTTCTCTCCTTCCTGATATTGAAGGAGCCTATCACCTGGAAGAAGGCGCTCGGTGTATTGATGGGATGCGCAGGTGCCGTCATCATCATCATGACGAGTGCTACGGCTGGCAATGCCAAGGTGGGAAACATCTGGGGCGACCTGCTCTGTATGTCGGCGCAGCTTTCCTTCGCCCTCTACCTGTCGCTCTTCAAGAACCTGCTGTCTAAATATTCGCTCTTCACCATCAACAAGTGGATGTTCCTCTGGGCAACGGTCCTGATATGGCCTTTCACCATCAGTCATGTGATGAGCATCGACTTTGCCCATGTTCCGATGAGCACCTGGTGGGAAACGGGCTACGTGGTTCTCTTCGGCACTTATCTGGGCTATATCTGCATGATGATTGGTCAGAAGACCCTGCGCCCTACCGTGGTTTCGGTATATAACTATGTGCAGCCGCTGGTATCGGTCACCGTGAGTGTCATCGTGGGGCTCGCCGTATTCAAGGGTATGCAGGCAATAGCCGCCATCCTCGTGTTCTCCGGTGTATGGCTCGTGGTAAAGAGCAAGTCAAAAAATGATATCGACAAGCACGACCACAGTCTGGCTTACGAGAAAAGACATGCTTAAAAGATATAATGTCGATTTATAAAACTGAAACTGTCCCCATCTGAGATAACAGATGAGGACAGTTTTTTATATAAGAAAAGAAGATCAGCAACCGAAGTAAACCATCAATCCGCCCAATACGATATACAGCAGGGCGTATGGGATGGCCGAACGGAGAATCTCTCCATCCTTTCCCTCCATATCGCAGGCTGCAGTAGCAATGGCGATACTCTGCGGACTGATCATCTTGCCACCCGTGGCTCCCGTGGTATTGGCGGCAACCAGCCAGTTTTCCTGACCGCCCTCCATACCGAAGAATGTGCTCTGTCCCGTCATGCCCAACTGATTGGCAACATGAGCCTGGAGCTTGGCAAAGAGGATATTCGAAGAGGTATCAGACCCCGTTACGAAGGTTCCGATGGCACCAATCATCGGCGCAACCAGAGGATAGAAGTCGCCCGTTACAGCCACCAGACCTGAGGCGATGGCAGTAATCATTCCCGAATAGTTCATCACACTCGCTAGGGCTATCAGCGAACAGATGGTCACCACCGTCTTACGCAGATTCACCGTGGTACGGGCAAGAATCACCATCAATCTCTTAAGGCTCAATCCCTGAATCAATCCACCAATCGTAGCACCCAGGAAGAGCATCAGACCCGCATTGGAAATCCAGCCAAACTTAAAGGTGCTGTCGAGCACAGGCAGATGAACCGCACTCACCAGATGACTCTTGAGGAAAGCATTGACCGGAGGACAGAGTGCTCCGGAAACCAGGATGAATATCAATATAAAAAGGTAAACGCTCCATGCCTTCAGGCTTTCGGCAAGCGTAAAGGTTTCCTTATCCTGCACCTTGCTCTTTCTGGCAAATACCTTGGCGTATGCGATGATGGCGATAATGGCTGCCAGCGAACCGATGATGGCTGGAGTCTCGGAACCGAGATAATAGCCGCAGACAAACTGCACTACCACGGAAATCACTCCCACCCAGAGGGCGATGATGAGATTCTTGATAAGATTGTGCTTATCGGTAAGCGTCAGGATAATGAAAGGCAGGATGATAAAAAGAGGTGCCAGTTGGATAATGGCGAATGCCGAAGTCTCGCAAATCTGTGCCGCCGAAGCCGATCCGCTTTCCGCCACCTCGTTACAGAGCGTAGTAACCGGTACACCCACGGCACCAAATCCCGTAGCCACGGTATTACCGATCAAGGAAACCAGAGCCGAGAACATCGGTTTGAATCCGAGTCCGATGAGGATAGCGGCAGGTATCGCCACCGCCGTTCCGAAGCCCGCCATACCTTCGAGCAGTCCGCCGAATCCCCATACGAGGAGCAGCACGAGCAGTCCCTTATCATCGGTAATCGATGTAAACTGCCTCTTGATTACCTCAATCTGCCTGCTTTCCACGAGGATATTATAGCTGTAGATAGCCATCAGGATGATGATGAGAATCGGGAATACCGCCTTCAGGATGCCTTCCACCACCGCCCATCCCGTCAGGGCGATCACGCTATCCTCCGCATGTTCCGGGGCAATCATGCCTAGCGGCGAAGCTGCGAAGAGAGCAAGCAACACGGTAATTACGAGCGTCAGCAAGGCGCTTTTATGACCTGCCATCTTGAAGCCGAGCATCAGGATGAACAGCAACACGATGGGAATAATAGAAACTACAGATGCCATAAGCCATTCAGTTTTTTATTGTTTTCGATTGCTAAATTTTATATTTATGACTGCAAAAATAACATTTTTCTTTGAAAAAAGAAAGCATTTTTTGAAAAAAATCTCTTCTTAGATGTCCGATTTTTCAATTTCACACGTCTATAG
>JAJXBQ010000258.1:0-4097 GCA_021640525.1 Segatella copri | reverse complement strand
CTATAAAAACATGTCGAAAAACACAAAAACCTTTGGTGGTTTAAAGTTTTCTGTTTATCTTTGCAGAAGATAAGCTGCATTCGGCAATTTGAAAGCAAGCTTTCATTGCGCTCATTTGCATTATCTTTGCACCGATAAAAATAATTAATTACATAAGCTAGAGAAATCATTCTCTCAATAACTATCAGAAAAGAAAGAGAAACGATTCTCCAGATTACAAAAGAAAGTTCAAGATATGAAACAGTCAAGATTCATAGTAGCCGCTCTATCAATGAGTTGCATCACTACCCTCTCCTCCTGCTTCAAGGAAGAACCACTCAATGCCGAATGCGACATCGAGCAGGCATACATACATGCAGACAACAAGATTTTATTGAACTCATTGTTTACTAATCCATCTGATACATTGGTCAATGTGCAGAGTGATCAGACAAACATCGAGTTCACGATGAGACCATTTGCCGCCCTTACCAAACAGGCACCAATATTCCGCCTCACACCTGGAGCGACCATCTCACCAGAAAGTGGAAGCCTTCAGGATTTCTCTAAAGGACCTGTAACATATACAGTTACTTCTGAAGACAAGCAATGGAGCCGCACCTATCAGGTAAGCATCAAGAAGGGACAGACCACCATGCCAAACGAGATTGAATTCGAATTTGAAAACGCATACCTCAGCAAGGGATACTACAACTGGCAAGAGAACTGGAACGGCAATAAACTCGACATCTGGGCTACCGGAAACTCAGGATTCCAAATGAGTAACAGTTCATCTAAACCGGAAGAATATCCTACCGTGATGATAGAAGACGGGCACAAGGGAAAGGGCGTGAAGCTCACTACTCAGCGCACAGGTGGGTTTGCCGATGTAGTGAAAAAACCTATCGCTGCCGGCAACCTCTTTATCGGACAGTTTGATGCTACCGATGCCCTTACCAATGCAATGAAGGCAACAAAGTTTGGCCATCCATTCAGTTTCGACGCCAAGCCTGCTAAGTTAGAAGGATGGTATAAATATCAAGCTGGCGAAAAATTCACCGATAAGAATATGAAACCACTTGACCGCCATGACTACGGAACCATATATGCTGTACTCTATGAGAACATCGATGAAAAGGGAAATGCCGTATTGCTCTACGGAGATAATGTACAGACCAGCAAACAGATAGTAGCTCTTGCTCTGGTAGGTGAAACCCATGATGACAACGGAAAAGTTGCCATTGGAAACACGCGTGAATGGCATCACTTCAGCGTAGATTTCGATTATCAATCCTACGGCAAGACCATCGACCCCGTGAAGCTGAAGAATGGCGGTTACAGTCTTGCCATCGTCTGCTCATCCAGTTCCGATGGAGCTAACTTCCTGGGTGCCGAAGACAGTACCCTTTGGATAGACAGTTTCAAGTTGATTTGCAAATAAGCTAAGGAGGAAACTATATAATGAAGAAGATAACAATATTAGCTCTCCTGCTGACATGGGGCACTGCTACATGGGCAGAAGAAAATGAGAATCAGAAGACTGAGGAGCACAAGCAGGTAGAAGAAAGCAAGCGTACCTCGTGGAACAAATATCTTCACGGCTACCAGTATCAGGCTCGCGTGGCGTATAATATTGGAGGCACAGCCCCTATCGGTCTTCCAGCTACCATCCGTACACTGCACAGCTATACGCTGCAACCTAACTTCAGTTTGGGTATCGATGCTTATCACCCACTTTCAGGCAAATGGGGATTCGTTGGAGGACTTCACTTCGAAAACAAGGGCATGAAGATTGATGCAGGCGTAAAAAACTATTATATGAGGATAGTTCGTGGAGGCGATGAGCTGAAAGGTATATTTACAGGCAACGTGGTTACGAAGGTAGACATGAGTCTTATCACAGTACCATTGCAAGCAACATACGACATTTGCAACAACCTCCGTTTCAAGTTGGGTCCGTATGTTAGCTATGTAACATCAAAGAAGTTTGAAGGCTGGGCATACGATGGTTACTTGCGCCGCCAAGAGGAAGGTCATCCTAAGGGCGATCCTACCGGACAGAAAGTAAAGTTGGGTCATGACGAAGGCGAGCGTGGTGATTACGATTTCAGCGATGACATGCGCAACTGGCATGTGGGCGTAGATTTCGGAATAGACTGGCGCTTGAACAACCGTTGGGGCCTCTGTGCTGATCTCAGCTGGGGCTTAAACGGTATCTTTAAGAAAGATTTCGAGACCATCGAGCAGACAATGTATCCCATCTACGGCAGCGTAGGTATCACGTATCAGCTGAAGTAATATATAATATAATGTACGCGTACATTATATAAATAAATAGAAACAATACAATAATTATTTATTAATACACAAAAAAGAGAAGAAAAATGAAAAAGTTTATTTATTTAATGGCCATGGTTTGCACCCTTGGCTTCTTCACTGCTTGTAGCAGCGATGATGACAATGAAGAGAAGGAATTTGTACGCAACGAGAAGATTGAAGGAACCTGGGGACTGCAGAAAGTAGAGAAAATAAAACTGGACGGTGGCATAGGTGAATTCTACAAAGGTTCAGTAAAAATTACATGGGATTGTCCAGCAGATACCAAGCTTAACATAGACTTTGGTGGTGGATTACAAATGCCAATGGATGTAAAAGACCAGATTTTGCCATTGATGAACAACATGGCAAACGAATATCTTCCACAGATTTTGAAGAACGTCACCTTCACAAAGGATGGTAAGATTAACGCCACCTACAGTGAACTTCCTGATGAGGGAGAAACTTCTGATTGGAAGACAGCAGAAGGATATGCTAGCTATACAGTAGCCAATGACTATCTTATCTATGTGACTATCGATGCAAATAAGGCAACAGAGGACATTGATGATGCAGCAGAGAAAGCCCAGATTCAGGGTATCCTCCAGCAGTATAACAAAATTCCTGTAAACATCCGTTGGAACGGTACCAAGCCATATTTCTTTGTAGACAAGGCATTTGTTCAGCCAATGATTGCAAATTTGGTTGCAATGCTCGAGAAGGTTCATACCTCAGATATGGATGCAGACGATTTGCAGTCATTCAACATGCTCAAGGGCATTATGGTTCAACTTCCTGAAATCATGAACAAGACTACAACATTCGAGTTGGGTCTTGAATTGATTAAGTAAAGCGGAGCTTCTGCCCCCACGCCCTGAAAGGGCAGAAGCTCTTAGCCCAGGGCAACGCCCTGGGCTAGGAGCTTCTGCCCTTTCAGGGCGTATGGAGACATCTTTGCCAACTTTTAGAACTACTGCCCTTTACCATTGATTCAGGGCGCGAGGGGTTTTCATCCTAGTTTTTATGGCACAAAAAAAAAGATTGCATCAGCGGAAATACTTCCAACCAATGCAATCTTCAGTTTTCTTTAATCTAGAGGCTAAACACTTTCTTACGAGAAAAATCACGGAAGAAAAGAGCCTAGCGTCGGATTTACTTCACCTTTGCAACGATAGCCTTGAAAGCCTCAGGGTTGTTAACAGCGAGGTCAGCGAGAACCTTACGGTTAATCTCGATACCAGCCTTGTGAAGAGCACCCATCAACTGGCTGTAGCTCATACCATCGAGGCGAGCAGCAGCGTTGATACGCTGGATCCACAATGCGCGGAATGTGCGCTTCTTGTTACGACGATCGCGATAAGCGTAGGTAAGACCCTTCTCCCAAGTGTTCTTAGCTACTGTCCATACATTCTTGCGAGCTCCATAGTAACCCTTAGTGAGCTTCAAGATTCTTGTTCTTTTTGCTTTTGATGCAACGTGATTTACTGATCTTGGCATAATTTTTTTTCTTTAAAAGTTCGACTAAAAAGTTAATAATTAACGGAGGCAGAGCAAGTCGCGAACCTGCTTCAAGTTTGAACGGTCTACGAGAGTCTCACCAAGGAGATTTCTCTTCTGCTTCTTTGTCTTCTTAGTCAAGATGTGACTGTGAAAAGCGTGATGACGCTTAATCTTACCTGTACCGGTGAAACGGAATCTCTTCTTTGCGCCGGAATTAGTCTTTACTTTTGGCATTTTTACTTTTAATTTTAAATTGTTATTTATTATAGCGAGGGCAACAAGGTTCGTGCATACGTTTTCTT
>JAJXBQ010000029.1:0-19964 GCA_021640525.1 Segatella copri | reverse complement strand
TTGTCGCTTTGCAAGCAAAATCCCACTAAACCCTATAGGTTGCGGATTTGAGGTAAAGAAGGTTACACAAAAGAACAAATAGCGAAACTTATGTTTATAAATGGTCGTCATCGTAAGACTTCTGACTATTCTCTATATTGGCGAGCCGGAAACTCCATTGTCGTGCAGGTCTTGTCCGCAGTCTTTACTGCAATAATCAAGCAGTATCCAGATTCATTCGGAGAATTTGCCTGTATGTCTCTTAAAGAGTGAAAAACTGCCACGAAAAAAGAGTATCAACGTCGATATTATGCCAGTCATAAGGAAAAACTACAACGCAAGAGCCGTGAGTACCACAGACAGCTAAGAGTGAATAAAAATAAGTGATTGTGGAAAATATTTGCAAAGTTTTCTACATAAAAAAAGTTAATTAAATCGGCGGGGTGTTACACATATCGCTGATTTTTTGTATTTTTGCACCATTAAAGAAAGAAAACGATATGGCAGAAATAGCAAACCGTATATACGAGACAAGTGAAGGGCAGATTCTCTTCATCTCAGACTTCTCTGACATCAATGATAATGAGAAGGTGGTAAGTCGTGCACTTTCTGTAGAAGAAAAAAAGGGAAATATAGTTCGATTAGCTAATGGGGTTTATCTTCGCCCTAAGAATACCCGATTTGGGATAGTCTATCCATCAATAGATGAAATGGTGATGGCTATAGCCCAGCGAGATAAGGTACAAATACAACCTTCAGGAGTTACAGCGCTCAACAAACTTGGACTCTCAACACAGGTGCCTACAAAATATACTTATCTGACATCGGGAAGTGGAAGAGTCTTGACTCTTGGAAATCGGACTATAGAGTTGAAGAGAAGTGTTCCTAAGAACTTTGCTTTTCAGACAGTGTTGGCAGCGCTTCTTGTACAAGCTCTTAGAACATTAGGACAAAAGAATGTAGGTAATCAAGAACTCTCTACCATAAGAAAATTGGTCAATGAAGAGGAACATAAAGACTTGTTTGTACAAGACCTTACTCTCATGCCAGTATGGATGAGAAAGCTGATAACTGATATAATAGATAAAAACGAGCATTATGACACTTTGGTTAAATCACACAATAGATGAACGAATAGCAATGTTGCAACGTGCGGAAGAGAAGTTTCGTATTAATCAGGTTGCAATTGAAAAGGACTGGTGGGTAACTGTGGTGCTCAACGCTCTTTTCAAATGTTCATGTGCAGATCAACTCATCTTTAAGGGAGGTACAAGTCTCAGTAAAGGATGGAATTTGATAGAAAGATTCAGTGAGGATATAGACTTATCTGTAAGCCATGAATTCTTCGGTATAGAGAAGACGACAAAGAATCAGCGTGAAAAACTTCGCAAGAAGGCACGTAGGTATTTTCTTGATACAGTTTCAGCAGAGTTGGATGAAAATCTAAAGAAACTTGGTGTGGAAGGATACCATATAGAAAATGTAGTAGAGGAAATTGATGAGGATGGTAAGGCAAGTCCCGTTGCAAGTGATAAGGATCCGTCTGTCATTCTCGTTCATTATGAGTCTATGCTTGGTCATACGATAGAGTATATTCCGCCAAGAGTTAAGATAGAGATTAGTTGCTTGTCTATGAATGAACCTACGGAAGACCGTTTGATTTCATCATATATTGAGCAGACTTTCCCTGGAGAAGATGCGGCGGCTACAGCTACGGTCAGAACAGTTGTGCCTACTCGAACATTCCTAGAGAAGGCATTCCTGCTATGCGAGGAGTTTCAGAAACAGACTCCTCGTCATGTCCGAATGTCTAGACATCTTTATGATCTCGAACGCTTGATGGATACAGGATTTGGCAAACAAGCCCTGCAGGATATTGATTTGTATGAGCGTATAGTTAAGCATCGTTCCATATACTATGCTGTTGGGTATGTAGATTATTCTAAGTTGATGCCTAGTGAGATTGATTTCGTTCCTAGGCAAGAGTTGATGAAGGATTGGGAAGGTGATTATGCAGAGATGTGTAACCACTTTATCTATGGTCAGACTTTATCTTTCGAAAAACTTTTAGAGCGAATCAAGGAGTTGCAAGATAGGTTTAGAAAAGCCTTTTAGCGACTTTTACTCCTTAATAAAATGTTCAATAAAAAAGTTAGAAGGCTATAAGTGTTTGGTATTCAGCCCTAATATTCCTCTGGAATGATGACGAGTATTAATCTCGATGATAGGAGGGTGTGTCATAAGTCTGGATAATAGTTGGCGCATAACAGTTGACCAACGCATGCACATCAGCTGTTGTGCGGCCGAAGATACTGACTGTCTCAATAACATATCCTATCTCTTCCAACAACATATCCTATCTCATCCAACAACAAGAAGAGGGTGAATCATAAACTTATGACACACCCTCTTTTTCATCTTTTGTTTCTTGCTTATATATAATAATGTGTAAGAAATTCCGTTATCTTATTGTGTTGAAAAGATTTATCATTATATGGATTCTGCTAGTGGGGGTGCTCGAAGTGAGGGCACAGTATGATCCTTCCTTCAGTCATTATTTTGACCTGGAACCATCATTCAATCCTGCTGCTGTGGGTAAGCAGTCGAAACTCAATGTTACGGCGGCCTACGCACTTGATATGGCTGGATTCGAACATAACCCCCGTACCTTTCAGGTGGCGGCTGACATGCCTTTCTTCTTGCTCAATCACCGGCATGGAGTAGGCTTGTCGCTACAGAATGACCAGATTGGTCTTTTTACCCATCAGCGCCTGGCTTTACAGTATGCTTTGCAGAATAAACTCCTAGGTGGAACGCTGAGCGTGGGTGTGCAAGGAGGCATGTTGAGTGAGAAGTTTGATGGAAGCAAGGTGGATTTGGGAGAAAGTGGTGACCCTGCCTTTTCTACTTCAGACGTAAATGGAAGCGGAATGGATTTGAGTCTGGGTCTGTATTACCAGCATAAGTCTTGGTATGTAGGACTTTCTGCCCAGCATCTTACATCGCCTACGATTAATCTAGGTGAGACCAACGAATTGAAAATAGATGCCACATATTATTTGACTGGTGGATACAATATTCGACTGAGAAATCCGTTCTTAACAATAAAGCCGTCTGTTCTTGTTACAACAGATGGTACTACATGGCGAGGCGACCTGACAGGAAGATTGGTTTACCAATATGAGAAACGGATGTTGTATGGTGGAGTAACCTACAGTCCGGACAGATCGGTAACCATGCTGGTAGGCGGTAGTTTTCATGGGGTAGTGATTGGTTACAGTTACGAGGTATATACCTCCAAACTCAGTGCCGGAAATGGCAGTCATGAACTCTTTGTAGGGTATCAGACCGATATCAACCTGACCAAGAAAGGCAGAAACCGCCATCAGAGCGTCAGAATATTATAATGTAAATAGAAATAAGAACATAGTAGAATCATAAAACAATGAAGAAAAGTATATTGCTCCTTAGTGCATTCGCTATATTGCTCACCTTGAGCGGCTGCTTCGGTGCCAAGCAAGCTTCTGTTGCAGGCAGAGGTGGCGAGGTGGTTGGCGTGAGCGGTAGAAGCTTTGTAGAGCCAGCCCCTTATGGTATGGTAAAGATAAACCGTGGCTTCCTGAAAATGGGAATGGAGACCCAAGACTCACTCTGGGGAATGAAAACACCACGCAAGGATGTGTCGGTGGATGGATTCTGGATGGATGATACCGAAATCACCAATTCAGAATATAAGCAGTTTGTGGCTTATGTGCGTGATTCTATCCTTCGTACACGTCTGGCTGATCCTGCTTATGGAGGCGACGAGACTTACATGATTACTGAAGATAAGAATGGCGATCCGGTTACGCCTCATGTAAACTGGAAGAAAGCGCTGCCTAAGAAACCTAATGAGGATGAGCAGAGAGCTTTTGAAAGTCTGTATGAAACCAATCCGGTTACAGGAGAAAAACTCATCGACTGGCGCCAGCTCAACTATAAATACGAAATCTATGATTATACAGCTGCGGCTCAGCGTAAGTTCCGTCTGAATCCGCAGGAACGTACTTTAAACACCGATGTGAAGATAAATCCGGACGAGGTGGTGATGATTTCGAAAGATACCGCTTATTACGATGATGAGGGTAGAGTGGTGCGTGAGACTATCAACCGTCCGCTTTCAGGACCATGGGATTTCCTGAATACCTATATCGTGAATGTTTATCCTGACACTACCTGTTGGGTAAACGACTTCAGAAATGCAGAGAATGAAACCTATCTGAGAAGTTATTTCAGCAATCCTGCGTATAATGACTATCCGGTAGTCGGTGTTACCTGGGAACAGGCAAATGCCTTCTGCGCCTGGAGAACAGACTATCTGTTGAAGGGCTTGGGTCCTGAAGCAAGATATGTGCAGCGTTACCGTCTGCCAACCGAGGCAGAATGGGAATATGCTGCAAGAGGCAAGAACCAGAATGAATTTCCTTGGGACAATGCGGATGTGAAGAATGGGGATGGCTGTTTTTATGCTAATTTCAAACCAGACAGGGGCAACTATACCAAAGACGGCAACCTGATAACCAGCAAGGTGGCTATCTATTCGCCAAATTCTAATGGACTTTACGATATGGCTGGTAATGTGGCAGAGTGGACAAGTACCGTTTATACAGAGGCGGGTGTAGACGCCATGAGCGATTTTAACCCAACTTTACAGTATAATGCTGCCATAGAAGATCCTTACCGTTTGAAGAAGAAGAGTGTAAGAGGTGGTTCCTGGAAAGACCCTGAGTCGTTTATCCGTTCGGCATGGCGCACTTTCGAGTACCAGAATCAGCCTCGCTCATACATCGGATTCCGTTGCGTGAGAAGTCTTGCTACTACGGCAAGCGGAAAACAGAAACCATTGAAGAATAAGAATAGGAGATAAATAATATGAGCTATTATAGTAAATTCAATATCGTATACCGCTTGCAGAAGTGGATGGATAGTGTGCCGGGTCAGACATTCCTTAACTATGCTTACAGTTGGGGTGCCTCTATCGTAATCGCTGGTACCCTCTTTAAGTTGACCCATCTTCCTGGTGCCAATTTCATGCTTTTCTGGGGTATGGGAACCGAGATTTTCGTGTTCTTCCTTTCTGCTTTCGACCGTCCTTTCGACAAGACTGCCGAAGGTAGAGACTTGCCTACCCATGCTACAGAGGAGTATCTGGAAGGAAAGGTGTCGGCTGAAGAAATGATGACTGCCAAGAATCGTTCTGAAACCATTCAACCTCAGGTTGCTTCTCCTGTCTCTCCTGTAATGGCTGCTGCGCCAGAACTGACTCCACTTAATCCTGAGGTGGTGGAA
Organism: Segatella copri; assembly: GCA_021640525.1. GTDB lineage: Bacteria > Bacteroidota > Bacteroidia > Bacteroidales > Bacteroidaceae > Prevotella > Prevotella copri_S. Next base: position 14,657 of record JAJXBQ010000029.1, on the reverse strand, counting down.
GTTCAGAACAGCTACGTTGAACAGTTGAAGAGCCTGGTAGAAACCTTGAGTAAGGTGAACGAACAGAGTAGCCGACTGACTCGTGACAGCGAGGAGATGGAGAATCTGAACCGTACCTTGACAGGTATCAGCAGGGTATACGAGATGCAGCTGAAAAGTGCCAGCCAGCAGATTGGTACCATTGACCAGATCAATGAGCAGACCAAGATGATGGCAAAGCAGATAGAACAGCTGAACAAGATTTATACCCGTATGATTGATGCCATGACCATCAATATGCGTGTGGCGGCTCCTCATGTAACAAGTGAAGAGTAAAGACGAAGAAAATAAATAGAATCAAGCAAATTTATATCCATGGCAATCAAGAAAAGACCGGTTTCGCCTCGCCAGAAGATGATTAACCTGATGTATGTCATCCTGATGGCTATGTTGGCGCTGAATACTCCTACAGATGAGGAATTCGGTGTCAAAGGCAAGTCTATTGTCGAGAAAATCAAGAAAAGTCTTGCCGATGATGGGAAGAAATCGGATGAGGAGAAGAAAAATATAGATCTGGTAGAACTGAATGTGAATGAACTCGATGCATTCGTTATTCCAGAAAAAACAACCCTCTATGCCGGTGAACGTTTCAATTCGCATGTGGTGATGGCTGCAATAGACAGTACACAGCGCCCGGAAATCTATGTGAATGGTAGTAGGCTGAATGCCGAGAATGGCAGATACAGTTTTGTGGCAGGTGGCGTAGGTGAGCACCAGTTTGGCGGTTACATTCTGATGAGAGGCAAGAATGGCGAGATGATGCGACGCAATTTCGTTCAGAAATACACCGTATTGCCTGTTCCTAATACAGCTACCGTTGCTGCCGACCTGATGAATGTGCTCTATGCAGGCTATGCCAATCCTATCAGCATCAGCGTTCCTGGTGTTCCGGCAAATGCTATCTCTGCTTCCATGACAGGCGGTTCTTTCGTAGCTAAGGGCAATGGTCATTTCGTGGCTACACCTTCAGCGGTGGGTAAGGATGTTACAATCCATGTGACAGCCCGCGATAAGGGACAGGTGAGAAGTCTGCCTCCATTCGTATTCCATGTAAGAAAACTTCCTGACCCAACAGCTTATATTGCGATGGGTACAGACAGATTTAGAGGAGGTGCCCTATCGAAAGGCGCTCTGATGGGTGCTCCTGGCATTCATGCAGCCATAGACGACGGACTCCTTGATATTCCGTTCAAGGTACTGGGCTTCGAAACCGTATTCTTCGATAATATGGGAAATGCCATACCTTTGGCTTCGGCGGGTTCCAATTTCTCAGAACGACAGCGCGAAGAGTTCAGAAAACTGTCAAGAAACCGACGCTTCTATATCTCGCATATCAAGGCTGTAGGTCCTGATGGAATTACCCGAAATCTGCCGGCAGCAATGGAAGTTATCGTCAGGTAAGTGAAGTAAGTGAAGAGTGAAAAACGAAGAGTGAAGAATTCAACGGCTTTGCTAATTATAAAGTTCAATGTTCAAAGTTCAATGTAATGAAAAAGATATTATTCATATTCATGCTTTTGGGAATGGTGCAGAGCATCATGGCACAGCCAGCGGCTCGCAGAAAGCAGGCTCAGCAAAAGGCACAACAGTCGAATGCTGACAATATGACCTTGCGTGCCAAACTCTATTTCCCTACAGCCATTCCGATGGATGAGGACGTGGTTTGGAGAAGAGACATCTATCGTGAACTCAATCTCACAGATGATGCCAATGCAGCCTTGTATTATCCTGTAGAGCCAACAGATGGTAAGATGAATCTCTTTACCTATATCTTTAAACTGATGTTTACGGGTAGAGTGCCTGTTTATCAGTATCGTATGGATGGTAATGAAGATTTTTCTGCCGCCAACCGTCTTACTCCGAAAGCATTCGTAGATAATTATCATATCTACTACGAGAAGACTGATAACGGAAAGGTGCATATTGATGACAGCGATATTCCGTCAGCAGAAGTGAAGGCATACTATGTGAAGGAGACTTCTTATTATGACCAGAAAACAGCTTCTTTCCATACCAAGGTATTGGCTTTGTGCCCTATCATGACCCGTAATGATGACTTTGGAGATGTAGGAAATAAGTATCCGCTCTTCTGGGTGAAGTATGATGATCTGGCTCCTTTCCTGGCTAAGCAGCAGCTGATGACCAGTAATGTGAACAATGCTGCAGTGATGAGTGCAGAAGATTATTTTACCAAGAATCTGTATCAGGGTAAAATCTACAAGACCAATAATATGCAGGGCAATACCCTGGCACAATACTGTCCTTCGGATACAGCCATGGCGAAGGAACAGAAACGTATAGAAGCTGAGTTGGAAGCCTTTGAGAAGAATATCTGGGGTAATCAGGCTCGGAAGGATTCTCTTGACAGTATTGCCAAGGCAGAAAAGAATATGGATGCCAAGACTCTGAAGAAAAGCCGTAACAGAAGAAGTGGTTCTGCATCTAAACCAGCTAAGACTTCTACTGTTAAAAAACGCAGGTCAGGAGGAAGCAATGTTTCTTCTGGTGGCTCAGCTAGGGTAACGGTTCGTAGAGAGCGTCATTAATTTATATAAGAATTAAAGTAAATATAGAATGAAGAAAGTTTTATCAGTATTAATGGTTGTAGCAGCCATGATGTTTGCTACAAATGCTAATGCCCAGATTAAGTTTGGTTTGAAGGGCGGTTTGGATGTTACCAACATGTCTTTGAGTAACGATGTATTCGATGCATCTAACAAGACAGGTTTCTTTGTTGGTCCAATGGTAAAGGTTACTATCCCTATTGTTGGCTTGAGTTTTGATGCTGCTGCCTTGTACGATCAGAAGGAAGCTAAGGTGTCTGTAAATGATGCAGAGACAACGATGACTCAGAAATCTCTTAATATCCCAGTAAACGTACGTTATGGCTTCGGTTTGAGCAGCTTGGCTAATGTTTTCGTTTTCGCAGGTCCACAGTGGGGTATCAACGTTGGTGACAAGAACTTCGAGTGGAATAAATCAGGCTGTTATTCTCTGAAGAAAACAAACTTCAGTGTAAACGTAGGTTTGGGTGTTACCCTGCTGAGCCATCTCCAACTCTCTGCAAACTACAACATCGCTTGCGGTAAGACAGCAGATGTTACCTGGGAGGAAACAAGCGAAAAGATTGTGAATGGTAACAGTAAGAATAACAGTTGGCAGATTGCTTTGGGTTATTGGTTCTAATCTTGCAAAAGAACAGGACAGATTATGGATGAGAACATCGTATGGTCTCGCCTAGTACATCTTAAAATATATAAAAGCAGGTATCCGATGATGGGTATCTGCTTTTTTTTTGCTAACTTTGCAAGTCGAAAGTCTGAATGGCAGATATTTCAAGGTTAAAGAAGATTAGATATGAAATATGTAGATGTGATATTACCCCTTCCGCTCGACGGAACCTTTACTTATTCTGTCCCTGATGGGATGGAAGGGAAAGTTGTGCCTGGGGTACGCTTGCTGGTTCCTCTTGGTAAAAGTAAGAAATATATCGCAATGGCTACCCGACTGCATGATGATAAGCCTGCATTCTCCTGCAAACCTGTCGAGGCGGTACTTGACAATACGCCTTCGCTGTTGCCTCAGCAGATGAGATTGTGGCAATGGATTGGCTATTATTATATGGCTCCTTTAGGCGATGTCTATAATGCTGCCATGCCGGGTGGTTTGAAATCTACAGAGAAATTCAAACCCAAGATGGAACTCTATGTGGAACTTGCCAGTACATACCGTAGTGAGCAGGCTCTTCACGTAGCACTCAACTTGGTGCAGAGAGCCTTGAAACAAGCCAAAGCCCTGACAACCTTTCTGAGTCTCTCGCATTGGGACAGTCTTGATGGTGATACGCCTAGAGAAGGCATTAAAAAAGTGACCAAGGAAGAACTGATGAATGAGAGCCATTGTACGGATGCTGTTGTCAAGGCACTTATCAATAGAGGAATCCTTGTTACGTATAAATTGGAAATAGGACGATTGAATACGAATGGAGAATCTCATCTTGAACTTATCAAACAACTTTCCTTGGCACAGCAAGATGCTTATAATGGAATCCTGCTGCAAATGATGAAAAAGGATGTTGTATTGCTCCATGGTGTGACATCCAGCGGAAAGACGGAAATCTATATTCATCTTATCAGAAAAGCTATAGAAGAGCATAAGCAGGTGCTCTATCTTCTGCCGGAAATAGCTCTGACCGTACAAATTATGGAGCGCCTGCATAGAGTTTTCGGCGACCGCCTGGGCATCTATCATTCTAAATATAGTGATGCTGAGCGTGTAGAAATCTGGCAGAAACAACTTTCAGATCACCCCTATGATGTAATCCTGGGTGCTAGAAGTGCCGTCTTCCTGCCATTTAAGAATTTGGGACTCGTCATCATAGACGAAGAGCACGAAACTTCCTTCAAGCAACAGGATCCTGCTCCGCGATACCATGCCAGAAGTGCTGCCATTGTGCTTGCCAAGATGTATGGGGCAAAGACTTTATTGGGTACGGCTACGCCTTCGATGGAGAGTTATTATAATGCGCAGCAAGGTAAGTATGGACTGGTAGAGCTGAAGACAAGATACAAAGGTATTCAGTTGCCGGAAATTCAGGTGGTAGATGTAAAAGACTTGCGCCGCCGTAAGATGATGAGCGGTCCTTTCTCTCCACAGCTTTTGGCTGCAGTAAGAGAGGCTTTGAAGAATGGGCAACAGGCAATTCTCTTTCAGAATCGTCGTGGTTTTGCACCGATGGTTGAATGTAAGGTATGTGGTTGGGTGCCGAAATGTAAGAACTGTGATGTCTCGCTTACGTTACACAAAAGCATTAACTTGCTGACTTGCCATTATTGTGGTTACACTTATCCGGTTCCTACGGAATGTCCTAACTGTGGCAGTACGGAAATCATGGGACGCGGTTTTGGTACCGAGAAGATAGAAGACCAGATAGCGGAAATCTTTCCGGAAGCCAAGATTGCCAGAATGGATTTGGATACAACACGTACACGAAATGCCTACGAACGTCTTATCGCAGACTTCTCTGAAGGCAGGACGAATCTTCTCATAGGCACGCAAATGGTTTCTAAGGGTCTCGATTTCGATAAGGTGAGTGTAGTAGGTATCCTGAATGCTGATTCAATGCTCAACTATCCCGATTTCCGCGCCTACGAGCATGCTTTCATGATGATGGCACAGGTGAGTGGTAGAGCTGGAAGAAAAGGTAAGCGTGGCTTGGTGATTCTACAGACCAAGAATCCTACCTTGCCGGTAATCGGACAGGTGGTGAATAATGATTATGAAGGCTTGTCTCAGGGTATTCTGGAGGAGAGAAGAACTTTTCATTATCCACCTTTCTTCCACCTGATTAATGTGTATGTAAAACACAAATATGATAAGGTATGCGAACAGGCTAGCCATGAGCTCAGTAAAACGCTGAGAAGCTGGTTTGGCGAGCGTGTATTGGGGCCCGATAAACCTGCTGTGGCAAGGGTTAAGACGATGAACATCCGAAAGATTGTTATCAAACTGGAAAATGGTATTGACCAGCAGAAGGTAAGAGAATATCTGAAGTTTGCTCAGCAACAGATGGGAAAGGATCCGAGATATGGAGCTCTGCAGATTTATTATGATGTAGACCCGTTGTAGTCTCCTGCCCCTCCTTTTCTCTGGCAGAATGGAAGAAAATAAGATTGGTAAATAAAATGAAAAAGGCTATCCGTTACTTGTTGCAAGAACGGGTAGCCTTTTAATTATGATAATTGTAGTTATGTTTAGAAGTTGATGTCGAGACCTACTGCGAATACGTTGTTGTTACGTGTGTAGTCTGAACTGTAGGTCTTTCCTGTTAGTTCTACATTCTCTGAAGTCTTCTTGTGCTGATAGAAGGTATGGAAGTAAGCTACGTTCAGATCCATCTTCTTGTTGATGTGATAAACACCACCGAAAGCTACAGAGTTGGAACCGACAACGAATGATTTGTCGTCCATGTATCTTTTTGAAGCTGGTGTGTCAAGGTTCTCTTCAGGCAAACCATAGTTGGTATTCTGCCAACCTGTACTCAAGGTAATCTTCTTGTTTACGTCTACCTCGACACCTGCGTTGTACTCCAATGTACCGCGCTTCAACTTTTCCTGTCGGTTGTTGTAAGATGTAGCGTGCTTGTCATCGAACCAGTGGAAACCAACGTTTACTCTAACTGCATCGACAGGGCTATAGCCAACACCGAGTGCCAGATAAGCAGGAATATCACCAGCAATCTTCTTGCCATCCTCATATTCACCGATAGCCTCTTCGAGCTCTGTGTCGAACTGGGTCTTCAAGCCAGCCATTGTCTTTACTACATCACCGTTAGTCAAAACAGCTTGAGTAGTATTTGCTGCTGCAGCTTGAGCTTTCTCTGGAGTCATACCCTTATTTGTGAACACCTGAGTCAATGTTCCAACCATCTGTCTGGACAAGTTGTCTGGGAGAGCACTGATACTAGGAGCCTGATTTACAGACTTGTTCTTCAAACGAATGCGAGTCTTGAACTCATATTTTGCAGAGAAGTTCCACTTGCCTGTCTTGAAGTCTACACCGATGATAGGAGTAAAGCCGATGCCGCTCTGGTCACAGCTCAATTCAATGTTGGCTGCATTTTCCTTGTTAGGGTCGAGTACCTTGTAAAGAGGCATGTTGCCTACCTTGATGTTTTCAACATATCCATAGTAGTTTGTTGAAGCATAGACACCACGTACGCCTGCAAATGCGCTGAAATTGTTGCTGAATTTGTATGCAGCACCTACAGAGAGACCGTAATAGTACTGACGTCCATGCATATAGCTATTGTAACTATATTCGCCTCTCTGACCGAAAGCTTGGTCGGTTGTAAACATTTGCATTCCTGGCTGTCCAAGTGTATTGCCCAATACGTTGTCAACAGTTCTTGCCAAACCGCAAGCAGCCATTGCTGTCTCTGCTACGATCTTCTCGAAAGAGCCAAGACCATTATCGAAGGTACACTTGCCACCGCCACCTGTGAGGGCGAAGCTAGCCTGAAGTGACCATCTACCTTTATTATAAGCATACTGGAATGAAGGGATGACAGGCGCAAAAGCCTCACCCTTGAAAGTACGAGGAGTAATCGAATTGTTCACATTGTTTTTGAACAGAGCATAATCATTTTCAATGCTACGTGTCTGGTAAGCCAACTGCCAGTTGATGGCGAGATGGTGACCTTCACCCATGAATACAACTCCGGCTGGATTATAATAAACACCGTCGATACCAATTGAAGCCTCACGGCTCATCATTCTGTTGAATGCTACATGTTGATTGGTGTTGGTGAGCAAACCGCCTGCAAAAGATGGGGTTGCACAAGCCATCGCAATGGCTAAACTAACTAATTTTAGTTTCTTCATCTTAATAATATTAAATAAAAACGTCCGCAAAGGTAACTATAATGTTCTTTTTCGCTATAGTTTTCTTGAAATATTTAAAGCATATTAACGCAAAAAGCCCTTTCTCTTGCACAGATTTTAAAAACTGTGCAAGAAAAAGGACTATTATTGGTTATGTTTTACCTTTTTGTATATCCGTTTATACGCTTTACGGCATAAGAACTTCACGAATTGTATCTTTACTCTTGTTCTTTAGACTCTTGACTCGTCTTTTTACCGGCATTCTGTTTTACGTTCAAGTGAGGATACGAAATACGGGTATGGTAAATAGCCTTGAGTCGTTCGATGAGTACCTGCTTAGCGAGAGCGATGTCTCGGAACGTGATAGGGCACTCCTTGAAGAAACCATCTGCCACCTGTCCGTCGATGAGCTTATTGACGAGGTTACTGATGCTTTCTTCTGTATATTCGTTCAGAGAGCGCGAAGCCGCTTCAACCGTATCTGCCATCATCAGAATGGCCTGTTCGCGAGTAAATGGGTTTGGTCCAGGATATTGGAACTGCGACTTGTCAATCACCTCTGTAGGGTGGGCATTACAGTAATTAATATAGAAATACTTGGTGATGCCCGTTCCGTGATGAGTAGTGATGAAATCCTTTATGATGCCTGGCAGACCAACCTTCTCTGCCATCTTCAGACCTTCTGAAACATGGCTTATGATAATCTGTGCGCTCTCAAGGTCGCTTAACTGGTCGTGAGGATTAACGCCCGCCTGATTCTCTGTGAAGAAAACAGGGTTAGTCATCTTACCGATATCATGATAGAGTGCTCCGGTACGTACCAGAAGACTGTTGGCTCTGATGCGGTTGGCAATCTCTGCTGCCAGGTTACCTACGGTGATAGAATGCTGGAAGGTGCCTGGAGCAATCTCACTCAGGTTGCGAAGTAATCCCTTGTTGGTATTTGACAGCTCGAAGAGTGTAACATTAGATGTAAATCCAAACATCTTTTCTATAATGTACATGAGCGGATAAGAGAGTAGCAGGAAGATGCCGTTTACGGTAAAGTAGGTATACATGCTGGCATCTACGTTGAACACCTGGTTGTCCTGCATCAGCTGAAGGGCAAGATATACTACACCGCTGGCTATAGTTACCAACAGGGCTGTGATGAATATCTGCGAGCGCTTGCTGAGTTCACGCAAACTGTAAATAGCAACAAGACCAGCTACCAGCTGTACGATGATAAACTCGTACTGGTACTTTACCGCTGCTGCACAAATGAGAATCATCGTAACGTGGCTGATAAAGGCTGTACGCGAGTCCATAAACACACGTACGAAGATAGGCGCCATGGCAAATGGGATGATATAGACACTGAAGAAATTGTGTTTCATCATGAGTGACACAAAGATAGGGAACAGCGTAATCATCGCATAAAGCATGGTAATGCTGCGCGGCTTATCAAAATAGTCTTTTCTGAAAAGTGAGAGATAAGAGGTAAACAGCATGACAAGAATGAAGATAAACAGTACCTGTCCGATGATAGTGGTTGTCAGCTCTTCCTGGGTAGAACTGCGGCGCTTCATCTCCTTATCGAATGAATTGAGCACCCGATAGGTGTTGTTCGTAATCACTTCACCACGATCCACAATCTTCTGTCCGCTCATCACCATTCCGCTTGCCAGTGGAATGCTGCTCATCATGTCGGCTTTCTCTGCCTCGCTTCTTCCCTTATCGTATATGACGTTGGCTTCAACATAATTGTTGAGGTTGCAACGGGATAAAAGCTGTCGCTGGGTTGCCAGTTTCTCATCGTAGAAGATGCGTTCGTAAGCGGCAATAGTAGAGTAGAACGAACCGATAGGTACGCTCTTCACATTCTTTCCGTTGATAATTCGTATCATACTGGTAGAATCTTTGTAGATACGATTATATTCCGTGGTAGCGATGATGCCGGTCTGATAAAGGCGCTGAAGCTGGTGGGCTATGAGTCCCACATATTCTTTTGGCAAACCTGGTACACCTTGGCTGAAGTCGTGCAGGAAACGGCTCACCTGTTCGCTGCCGATGGATTCATTGACAGAATAATAAGGTTGGAATTGCTTCATCAGCGAATCCTGTTCACGCTTGATGGCTTCATCGGTCTTATAGATCGGAAAGTCAAATTTTGCGATGACGGAACCATACATCCATGGCTTTCCAACATCGTACCTGAACATCCTTCCTTCGTTGCGAGGAAGGAACCAAACAATGATAGCAACGGTAATTAATATCAAAACCGTTTTTGTGGCGAAATTGCGCCAATAGTTCTCTTCTGGGTTGTTAAATATGCTCATTTTCCTACTTTTTTCTTACTTATTTCGTTTTACAGTGCGAAAATACGAAAAAAAACGGCTAAAATCGCAAAAAAAGATGTAAATTTGCAGAAAAATTTGAAAATAGCTATAAAAAGACATGGCAGATAGAAAAGTAAGGGTGCGTTTTGCCCCTAGTCCAACGGGTGCATTGCACATTGGCGGTGTTCGTACCGCTCTGTATAATTATTTGTTTGCTCGCCAACATGGAGGTGAGCTGGTGTTCCGTATTGAGGATACAGATTCTCATCGTTTCGTGCCTGGAGCCGAAGAATATATCCTGGAATCTTTCAAGTGGCTGGGTATCCAGTTTGACGAGGGTGTAAGTTTCGGTGGAGAGCATGGACCTTATCGCCAGAGTGAACGTCGTGATATCTATAAGCAGTATGTTCAGCAGCTCTTGGATAATGATAAGGCGTATATTGCTTTTGATACTCCTGAGGAGTTGGAAGCGAAACGTGCCGAAATCCAGAATTTCCAGTATGATGCTCATACTCGTATGCAGATGCGCAACTCTCTGACTCTTTCTAAGGAAGAGGTTGATAAGCTGATTGCTGACGGAAAGCAGTATACTGTACGTTTCAAGATTGAACCGGGACAGGAAATTCACGTGAACGATATGATTCGTGGTGATGTGAAGGTTATGAGTGATATCCTGGATGATAAGGTACTTTATAAGAGTGCTGATGAATTGCCAACTTATCACCTGGCTAATATCGTAGACGACCACCTGATGGAAATCTCTCATGTAATCCGTGGTGAGGAATGGTTGCCTAGTGCGCCTTTGCACGTACTTCTTTATAAGGCTTTCGGTTGGGAAGATACCATGCCTCGTTTTGCGCATCTTCCTTTGCTTCTTAAGCCTGAAGGTAAAGGTAAGCTGAGTAAGCGTGATGGCGACCGCCTCGGTTTCCCGGTATTCCCGCTGGAGTGGCATGATCCTAAGACTGGCGAGGTTTCTTCCGGTTATCGTGAGAGTGGCTACTTCCCAGAGGCTGTAGTCAACTTCCTGGCGCTCCTCGGCTGGAATCCTGGTACAGAACAGGAAATCTTCTCTCTTGATGAGTTGGTGAAGGCTTTCGATATTTCCCGTTGCTCTAAGGCTGGTGCCAAGTTCGACTTTAAGAAGGGAATCTGGTTCAACCACGAATACATTCTGATGAAGAGCGATGATGAAATAGCTAACCTCTTTGCCCCTATTGTTGCCAACAATGGTGTAGAGGAAACTCTGGACCGCGTAAAGCAGGTGGTACACATGATGAAGGATCGTGTGAACTTTGTCTATGAACTGTGGCCATTGTGTTCTTTCTTCTTCATTGCTCCTACAGAGTATGATGCTAAGACAGCCAAGAAGCGCTGGAAGGAATATTCTGCACAGCAGATGACAGAACTTGCTGATGTGCTTGAAGGTATTGAGGATTTCTCTATCGAAGGTCAGGAACCTGTCGTGATGAAATGGGTAGAGGATAAGGGCTATAAGCTGGGTGATGTGATGAACGCATTCCGTCTGACTCTCGTTGGTGAGGGTAAGGGCCCGGGAATGTTCGATATCTCTGCCTTCCTTGGCAAGGAGGAAACTCTGCGCCGTCTTCGCAAGGCAATCGAAGTTTTGGGTTAATTCACAATAATTTCTCTCTGAATGGCTTTCTGCAGCATGTTGCTGAAGGCTATTCAGAGAGTTCACGTATTTATAGATAGTAACCAATATAAAGAAATATCATGATCTATAATATCGTAATATATTTCGTCCTTTGGGGCATAGCCATTGCAAGTCTGTTTAATGAAAAGGTGCGCAAGATGTGGCGTGGTGAGCGTGAGGCTTTCAAAATATTGAAGCAGAAGGTGGATCCTAACGCTAAGTACATTTGGTTTCATGCTGCATCGCTCGGTGAGTTTGAACAGGGACGACCTTTGATGGAACGTATCCGCAAGGACTATCCTCAGTATAAGATTCTGCTTACCTTCTATTCTCCTTCAGGTTATGAGGTGCGCAAGAACTATGAGGGAGCTGATATCATCTGTTATATGCCGGTGGATACTAGGTTGAACGCCATCCGTTTCCTTAGACTGGTACGTCCTGTGATGGCTTTCTTCATCAAGTATGAGTTCTGGTCTAATTTCCTTCATATCCTGAAGCATCGCAACATTCCTACTTATAGCGTGAGCAGTATCTTCCGCGAGGATCAGGTGTTCTTCAAATGGTATGGCAGAAGCTATGCAGGAGTGCTGAAGTGCTTTACCCGTTTCTTCGTACAGAACGAAGAGAGCAAGCGATTGCTCGAAGGTATAGGCATCACGGCTGTGGATGTGGTAGGAGATACCCGTTTCGACCGTGTTCTCCAGATAAAGGAGGCTGCCAAGCAATTGCCGATTTGCGAGGCTTTCAGAACAGGAGTAGCTTCATCTCAGTCTGCGGATGTACCTCATCATGATTTCAAGGTATTTGTTGCCGGTAGCTCTTGGCCACCAGATGAGAATATCTTTATACCTTTCTTTAATGAGCATAAGGATTGGCGCCTGCTGATTGCTCCTCATGTCATCGCTGAAGAGCATCTGAAGTTGATTCTTTCTCTGATAAAGGGCAAGAAGGTAGTGCGCTATACGCAAACAACTCCTGAAGAAGCTGCGGAGGCTGATGTCTTGATCATCGATTGTTTCGGATTGTTGAGCAGTATGTACAACTATGGTGATGTGGCTTATATCGGTGGTGGCTTTGGTGTAGGTATTCATAACACCTTGGAGGCTGCCGTATGGAATATGCCGGTTATCTTTGGTCCGAACAACAAAAAGTTTCAGGAGGCTCAGGGCTTGCTGAAATCGGGTGGAGGTTTTGAAATCAATACCTATGAGGATTTCTCAGGTTTGATGAGTTCTCTGATGAATGATGAAACCTTCCTGAAACAGACTGGCGATAAGGCTGGCGCCTTCGTGGCTCATTTGGCTGGCGCTACTGATAAGGTCTTGGCAAGTGTAAAGTTGTAATAGCTTCATTATATACATATATAAAAAGGTCTCATGAATGTTTTTCTTCATGAGACCTTTTCTTGTAAATGTATGTGCCGTAAACCAGGCATCCTGCCTTTATTTGATAATGCGGTAGTAATCCTCTTTTCTTGGTTTTACGGTATGAGGATGCGCAGAAGCATAACCCAATGCTAAGGCTCCTACTCCCATCAAACCTTCTGGAAGATTCCAGTCTTTCATCAGCTTCTTGCCTTCTTCTGATGCAAACATGCCGTCTTCACGGTTAATCCAGCAAGATGCAAGGCCGATAGAGTGGGCAGCAAGCATCATATTGCCTAAGATAAGGCTGCCATCTTTCACACCGTTAACGTTGCTTTCTGGTGCCAGAACGATAACGATGGTTGGCGCTCCATAGTAAGGATCGCTTTCTACACCCATGATTTCTGCGTTCATCTTGCGAAGCTGGGCGCAAATCTCTGGATTCTGAACGGCAATGATGAAAGGCTCCTGGGTTCCATGACCTGTTGCTGCCCATGTGCCGGCTTCCAATACCGTCTTCAACTCTTCGTCGGTAATCTGGTCTGCCTTGAAGCGACGAATGCTTCTTCTTTCCCTGATGGCTTTTAAAACTTCATTTTCCATTGTATATTACTTTTTGATGATTCTTATTTAAAATGATGATTTCTTTCTCTCTTTTATGCAGGGCATCCGCTCAAATCCTCTTCATCCATATACTGGCTGAGAACGCGTGCGATGCGAATCAATCCCTGCATCAGGGTCTTGCGAGGACAGGCGATGTTGAGGCGCAGGTAGCCCTGGCCAGCCTTTCTGCCATACATCGTACCACTGTTGACGAATACCTTACCATCGTTCATCAGCTTTTCATAAGCCTCGTCGCTTGACAGTTCGAATGGCAGGATATCGAGCCATACCAGGTAGGTGCCTTCAAGGCGGGTAACGCGAACTTGTGGCAATTCTGTATTGAAGAATTCCTTTACTGCCTGATAGTTCTCATAGAGATATTGGTTCAATTCATCCAACCATTCTTCTCCCTCATTATAAGCTGCCTGAAGAGCGATGACACCGAATGGGTTTACGTCACACACCTCGTTGATGTTGATGGCACGGTTGATGCGGCGGCGCAATGTAGCATCCGGACAGATGATGTTTGCTATCTGAAGACCTGCAATATTGAATGACTTTGATGGGGAATTCAATACTACGCAGTTGTCACGGCAAGCTTCGCTGATGCTGGCAAATGGAGTATACTGATAGCCCGGCATGATGAGCTCGCAATGGATTTCATCTGCGATGACCTTTACACCGTGCTTGAGACAGATGTCGTTCATTCGCTCCAGTTCCTCTTTCTTCCATACTCTTCCGGCTGGATTGTGAGGATTGCAGAGGATGAAGGCGGTAGTCTTCTCATCGGCACATTTGCGCTCGAAGTCTTCGAAATCTATCTCATAAGTGCAGTTGCCCACACGTTTCAGTTCGTTTTCTACTACTTCGCAGCCGCTGTTTGTGATGCAGGAGAAGAAGCAGTTGTAGACAGGTGTCTGTACCAATACCTTTTCGCCAGGCATGCAGATGGCTTTCAGACAGCAGGAAATGGCTGGTACAACGCCTGAAGTATAGAGAATCCAGTCTTTCTCTATCTTCCACTGGTGGCGGCGGGAGAACCAGCTGATGATAGCCTCGTAGTAAGAATCTGGTACGAGGGTATAGCCGAAGATGCCATGAGCCACGCGCTTCTGTAGAGCTTCGATGATGCAGGGAGCAGTCTGGAAGTCCATATCTGCTACCCACATTGGGATAACGCCGTCTTCCTTTACCAAATCCCATTTGTATGAGTTGGTTCCACGACGTTCGATGATTTCATCAAAATTGTATTTCATATTTGTTTTCTATCTATATTGTTTCTTCTATTTATATA
>JAJXBQ010000257.1:0-4154 GCA_021640525.1 Segatella copri | reverse complement strand
AATCATATTCAGCGACGTATCCCTATAACCCTTGGCAGCACACCATTCATCCAACCTCTCACGGATGATCTTCTGCCGCCTTTCTGAACGCTGTGATTGTAAAGTTTCTTTCTTATCATCAAGTTCAATGCGGCACAGAAGTATGCGAGCTATTGATTTATGACACACCCTCCTTCTTGTTGTTGGTAAATATAGGTCATGTTGTTGAAAGAGATAGGTCATGTTGTTGAAAGAGATAGAATCTGTTGCTGGAAGAGATAAGATAAGTTGTTGAAAGAGATAGGATAAGTTGCTGGAAGAGATAGGATATGTTGTTGAGACAGTCAGTATCTTCGGCCGCACAACAGCTGTTGTGCGCTTGCATAACAGCTGATATGCGCATGCACAACAGCTGTTGTGCATGCGTTGCCCATCTGTTATGCACCAACTATTGTCCAGACTTATGGCACCCCCAACAAAAAAAAGGGGATGCACCTTCCTCACGGAAGCCATCCCCATATTGGTCATATCAACATAAAATTTTAATTTATATAAGAGAGATTTTCTTCTAATTCAATGAAGTAACAAAACTATAGTTGCTTATTTCTGATTACAAGAACTGCTTCAACTCAGAGAGATTTCTCTTCTCAGAAGTACCATCCTTGTAAGTTACCATGAAGTAATCGTGAACAGACTTGCCATTCTTGAACTGAACGACAGCTACACCGCCTTCACGGAGCTGGAGTGTGAAGTAGCCTTCGCGCTTGCCATTAACATACTTGCCATGCCACTTCTCCTTACCATTCTTATAATAGGTAGTAACCTCACCATTAAAGATAGTATTGCGATCGTTGCCAAGGTCGATAAAGCTATAACCACCTTCAGCACGGAGATTACCGTTCATGTAGAAGTCCTGGAAAACGTCCTTCTTGTTAATGCCTGTACCAGTAGTCATCAGCAGTCTGTAATAACTAGCCTGATCTGCACTGGTTACATTACTCATATTTTCTGCATAGAAAATAGTGTCAGCTACAACTGTTGCATTCTCTACGTGCTTACGACCGAAAGCTGCTATGGTCATCAAAGCCATCAATGAGAATAATATCATTCGTTTCATATCGTTTATTTTTAGGATGTTATTTTTATTGTCATTGTTTCTTTTTCTGGTGCAAAGATACAACGATTTCCGAAAAGTTCATAATTCCTTAACGCTATTTTATCTTATTTTTTGAGCAAGTAATACTTTTTGATTTTGAACGCACACAAGCTTACAATTTGCAATTTCATAGCCTAAAATTTAGCATATTGCACGAAGACATACCTTACAAAACGCCATTTTTATGGAGTCAAGTTTACAAAATGTAACTGAATTGACATACATCAAGAAGATGAAAGCACAAGTTTTTTGGCATTTTGAGAAACTTTTTCAGGATATTTCTCGCCTATCTTCTTTTATTTTTGTATTTTTGCACGAAAATATATAATATAAGGTACGCGCATGAGAAAAATTCTTTATTTCATGATCGCCCTCACCGTCCTCAGCTTTGCATCATGCAAGGATACCGAAGGCTCTATCGGCGACCCTATCATATCCCACGGGCAAGACCGTGACACAGATATCATTACAGGCGATGATTATGTTTATCATCTGCCTGTCATCTTTCATGTCTTCTACAGTAACACCACGCAATACATCGAATATACCCGCCTCAAAGAGATTCTCTCCAATGTGAATGAACTTTATCAGGGGGATGTCTACAACTATCAGATGGATACCATCCCGAGCGAGAACCTGCATATCCTGTTCGAACTGGCAGAGAAGAATGAGAGCGGAAAGAGACTCAGCACACCGGGTGTGGAATATATCAAGGTTTCAGAATCAGAGTTCGACTGCGAGAGCTTCATGAAGGACAAGAATTATGCAAAGTACTGCTGGGATCAGAACAACTACATCAATGTGATGGTATACGCCTTTAAGAAGACCGATGAAAACAGTACCACGCTGGGCATCAGTCATCTCCCTTACCAGGTAGGCGGCTATCCACAGATTGAAGGTTTGAGCAATGGCAAGAACTATCCGTTGAGCAAACCGGGCAAATTTCCATATTGCGTTTCGCTCAATTCTATCTATGTGGGAAAGGAGAATGAAGGAACCCGGTATACCACAGATAAGAATCATAAAGGATATACCTACAATACAGCCGACCCGAATGCTACGCTGGCTCACGAACTGGGACATTATCTGGGTCTCTTCCACAGTTTCTCAGAAAAGACTGTGAAAGGCAAATCAGAGGCTGCAGATAATGATGATGACTCAGACTATTGCGATGATACACCAAGCTACAACCGAATAGCATACGGCGAGTGGCTGAAAAAATATGTCAGTAATGCAAAAGCCATAAAACCAGATACCGCTCTCAGCATGAGAGAGCTTGCCAAACGCACCAACAGCAAGGATAAGGAATGGCAGTCAGATAACATGATGGACTACAGCATCTGTTACAGCATGCGATTCACCCCTGAACAGGCAAACCGCATCCGTCAGGTTCTGTATTATTCGCCTCTGATACCGGGTCCAAAGAAGATTCGTCCGAGAACCCGTGCATGGGATGAGATGCCGGAAACAGAAGATGACCTCCCTATCCGATATGCCAAGGAAAAGGCTGTCTGCATCAAGGACATCCGGATACTGAAGGCTGAGAAATAGAAAAAACAAGAAGAGTATTAAAAGAAATAGAAACAAGAAGAAAATGAAATATACAATCAAGGCTCCACGCCAACTCAATGCAAGTATCAACTTGCCAGCTTCCAAGAGTATCAGCAACCGTGCATTGGTCATCAATGCCATGGCGGGATGCAAGTTGCAGCCCCGCAACCTGAGCGATTGCGATGATACAGAAGTCATCATTGCGGCACTGCGCGATATGCCTGATGTCATCAACATCAAGGCTGCCGGTACTGCCATGCGCTTTATGACCGCCTATCTTTCAGCTACACCGGGCGAGCATACCATCACAGGTACCGAGCGCATGCAGAACCGCCCTATTGCTATCCTGGTAGATGCCCTGCGCTACCTCGGAGCTGATATACAGTATGAGAAGAAAGAGGGCTATCCTCCACTCCACATCGTAGGTAAGCCACTGGAAGGTGGACATCTAGAAGTGGTGGGAAACATCAGTTCGCAGTATATCTCGGCACTGCTGATGATTGGTCCGATTCTGAAAAACGGTCTGGAACTGAAGCTGACGGGCGAGATTGCTTCCCGTCCTTACATCGACCTCACGCTGTGGACGATGCAGAACTTCGGAGCCAGCGCTGAATGGACCGATGTAGATACCATCACCGTAAAGCCACAGCCTTACAGCTGCGTAGCCGACTACACCATCGAGAATGACTGGAGCGCTTCATCTTACTGGTATGAAATGATGGCACTGAACGGAAACCCTGATTCTGAGGTAAGACTCGAAGGCTTGTTCGACAGTTCCAAGCAGGGCGATTCTGTTGTGAAATACATCTTCAGTCTGTTGGGCGTGAAATCAGAATTTGAGAACCGTGATGTTCTTTCTCCTGTCAAGTTGAAAGTCCAGCGCTGTCTCTTGCCTCGTTTCGACTATGATTTCAGCGGTTCTCCAGACCTTGCACAGACCATCGTTGTAGCCTGCTGTGCCCTGGGCGTAAAGTTTAAGTTCACCGGTCTTGCCAGTCTCAAGATCAAGGAGACCGACCGCATCGAGGCATTGAAGAAGGAGCTGAAGAAGGTAGGTTACGTGATTTATGACGAGAACGATAACACGCTGATTTGGGATGGCGAGACCTGCGAGCCTAGTTTCGAGCCAATCGATACCTACGAGGACCATCGCATGGCACTTGCCTTCGCCCCTCTTGCCTTCAAGTTCCCTCAGATAGAAATCAACAATCCTGAGGTAGTGAGCAAATCCTATCCTCATTATTGGGAAGACCTGAAGAAGGTGGGATTTGAAATAGTTGAAAGTTAATAGTTAATAGTTGACAGTTAATAGTTAATAGTTGACAGTTAATAGTTAACTGAACTTTCGCATGTGGTTTAAGTACGGGCTGAAAGCTCAAAAGCTCCTGGAAGCAGCACGCCCTGAAAGGGCAGAAGCTCCTAGCCCAGGGCATCGCCCTGGGTATAATAGCAATCAGCAAGGCGCCCT
>JAJXBQ010000256.1:0-4156 GCA_021640525.1 Segatella copri | reverse complement strand
CTTTTATTGGATGCTTATTATGTTAGTTTCTTATCCAGCACATTTCGTTTTTTGTCATTGCAAAAACTTCTTGTTGGATGTTAGCTGTTCCGGCGGACTTTATCCGCCGGTTCGCTAACTTTCAAACTAACTTAAGCTTACTTTTTAACGCTGAATTTGTAAGCGAGGTGAGAATAGTATTTCTCTCCTGGCTTCAATGTGGCATCTGTCCAATCCTTTACGCCCTGAGCAATCTTGGTTGGAGAATCAGGATATTTCTGGCTCTCGAAGCAAACGCTTACGTGTTTAGGATACTTGATGCCATGCTTGCAGGCAATACCTGTGCCTTGGAAGTTACCGGTGTAAACCTGAATGCCTGGCTCGTTGGTAAATACTTCAAGAAGGATACCGCTCTTTGGTGAGTAGAGGCTTGCGCAAACTGTTTTGTCATCGCCCTTACCATTCTTATATGTGTTCAAACACCAGTTGTGGTCGTAACCTGTGGCATTCTTAATCTGATCAAAGTTATAATCAACTTTCTTGCCGATTTCTGCAGGTTTACGGAAATCCATAGGGGTTCCCTCGACACTCTTGATTTCACCAGTTGGGATGTAAAGTGAATCTGCAGGAGTAAACTTATCTGCATTGATGTACATTACCTGATCGAAACCTTCCTTAGATGGATCGCCATTCAAGTTGAAGTAACTGTGGTTGGTCATATTGACAACGGTCTCTTTGTCTGTTGTAGCGCCAAACTCGATGTCGAGTGTATTGTCACTCTTGACTGTATATTTAGCTGTTGCTGTTACGTTGCCAGGGAAACCATTCTCGCCATCCTTCGCATTGATAGTGAAGGTAACGGATGAGTCGTTCTTCTCTGTAATGTCGTAAACCTGGTTCAACCATCCTGTAGCACCACCACCATGCAGGCAGTTGCCATTATCATTTGCCTTCAACTGGTATGTTGAACCAGCAAGTGAAAGTTTAGCATCCTTGATACGGTTGGCATAACGTCCTACAGAAGAACCATAATCTGAAGGAGAGTTAAGGGTATCAGCATACTGGTGAATGTTGTCATAACCAAGAACAACATCCGTTGGTTTGCCGTCCTTGTCTGGAACGGAAATGGAAACTACACGTCCACCATAATTGGTGAGGCAAACTTCCATGCCGTTTGCATTCTTGAGAGTTACTAACTCGGTCTTCTTTCCCAATACAGTTGAATCGAAATCTGCTGGATTCAAACCTGATTGTGTGAGACTTGCATTGCTGCTTGATGAACAAGCTGAGAGGGTAGCGATTGCCGCAAAACCAACTCCCATAAATAGGGTCTTAAATGTACTCATTTTTAGGCTGTTTTTTATTGTCTATTCATTTTGGGTGTAAAATTACAATTTTATTTCGAATCTGCAAGCGTTTTCCCTAACTTTTTTTCTTCTAAAGTGTCTTTTTAACACTATTTGTATGAAAACGCCTGTTTTTGTCTTATTTGGAACAAAAAAAACTGCAGTTAGCAAATACTAACTGCAGTTCCTTATATTATATATAATGTATATATTAGCAAACCTTGTGAGAACCCTCAGAGATGATTACAGGGTAAATCTCTGGAGCATGACCATATTTGGCTGTGAACTTAGCTGTCACGTCCTCAACGAACTTGTCGTAGATGTCGTCCTTAACCAGGTTGATAGTGCAGCCACCGAAGCCACCGCCCATGATACGGCTACCAGTAACACCATTCTCCTTAGCCACATCGTTTAAGAAGTCGAGTTCCTCGCAGCTTACCTCGTATTCCTTGCTCAAGCCGTGGTGAGTCTCGTACATCTTCTGACCAACGGTCTCGTAGTCGCCCTTCTCAAGAGCATCGCAGACAGCCAAAACGCGGTCCTTCTCGCCCAATACGAAGTGAGCGCGGCTGTAATCCTCTTCGCCTACCTCAGCGCGAACCTCCTCCAACTGCTCCCATGTGCAATCACGGAGAGTTTCGAACTTAGCTTCTGGGTGCTTTGCTGCAATGTGCTTAACAACATTTTCGCAAGAGTTGCGGCGGTCGTTGTATGGAGAACCTGCCAACTCGTGCTTTACCTTAGAGTTTACCAGGCAGAGTTTATAGCCCTTAGGCTCGAATGGGAAGTATTCAAATTCGCGGCTGTTGCAATCGAGGCGCATCAACTTACCTTCCTTGCCGAAAACAGAAGCAAACTGGTCCATGATACCGCAGTTAACACCTACATACTTGTGCTCAGTAGCCTGACCTGCGAGAACGAGATCCCATTTAGATACCTTGTTGTCACCAAAGAGGTCGTTCAAAGCAAAAGCAAAACAGCTTTCAAGAGCAGCAGATGAAGACATACCAGCACCGAGAGGCACATCACCATAGAATGCTGCATTGAAACCCTTTACGTCAACGCCCAATGCCTTCATCTCCTGGCAAACACCATAGATGTAACGCGCCCATGAAGCGCGAGGACCTTCAGGATCATTAACCTTGAATTCTACACGGTCCTTCAAGTCGATAGAGTAGAGCATGACGGTATCTGTTCCATTAGGACGTATTTCTGCCATGATACCCTTATCTACTGCACCTGGGAAAACAAATCCACCATTATAATCGGTATGCTCACCAATCAAGTTAATACGACCTGGTGACATGTAGATGTTACCTGTTTTACCATCGAAATGCTTGATGAATCGGCTTCTTACTTTTTCAATATCCATAATTAGTTAAGTTTTTGTTGTGTTGTTACTAAAGATTTGATTATATGATTTAGCCCTAAGACTATATATGCCTTAGGGCTAATTTATTTCGTGTTATTAATCAACAGGAATATCCTTGTTGATGTTCTTGCAACCAGCTACAGCATAGAAGAACATGTATGCCATACAGATGAGAGGCACAATGTAACTAGCCATATAGCCAGCGTTGTCTGCGATGAAGTTCTGTACCAATGGCATCAATCCGCCACCTACTACCATCATCATGAAGATACCTGAAGCCTGGGCTGTATACTTGCCAAGACCCTCGGTAGCGAGGTTGAAGATAGAAGACCACATGATAGAAGTGCAGAGACCGCAGAGTACCAGGAACATGGCAGCGATAGGCACTGTTACCATCTGGAATGATGTACCTGTAAATACAGGCATTTCTACTGTTGTTGACTTGCCGAGAAGTACGGCGAGGACGATAAAGATCATACCTGCACCATTGGCAATCATCATCATCATGCGGCTAGATACCTTGTCTGCAATAAAACTGGAGCAAAGACGACCAACCAGCATCAGAAGCCAGTATGTACCTGCAACGAAACCACCGATAGCTGCTGCATTTGCCAAGGCTGTACCATTGATGAAACCACCACCATTTGCTGTTGTATCAGAAATGTAGAAGTTCAATGTTCCAGGAATGCCTACCTCAACACCTACATAAACGAAGATTGCGATAACGCCGAGGTTGAAGTGGCGGAAAGCCCATGGTGAATGCTCGAATACAGTCTTGTCTGTAGTCTTACCCATCTCTGGATCCTGGATAGGGATGAAGTTCAAGATAACGAATGCTGCTGCGAATACGGCAAGGGCAATGTAAAGTACGAGGTTCACATCTACCATTTTGGTATTAGCAGTAACAGTACCGATAAGGGCACCTACGAGCATTGGGGTTAAAGTTCCGGATAAACTGTTCAATGTACCACCGATGAGGTTCAACTGGTTACCGCGGTTACCACCACCACCGATGAGGTTCAACATTGGGTTTACAACAGTATTCAAAATACAAACTGCGAAACCTGAGATGAACGCACCGAAGAGGTAAACGGCGAAGCCTGAGATGTCGGCACCGAACTTACCGGAAAGGAACTGGATGAGCACGCCTACGAATCCGGTAGCGATACCGGTGAGGGCTGTCTTCTTGTAACCGATCTTGGTGAGCAACTTACCTGCAGGGATACCCATGAAGAGGTAAGCCAAGAAGTTCATGGCGTTACCCAACATACCGATCATGTTAGCACTTCCGCTGTCAGCGAATACATTTTTCCAAATAACTCCGATAGGAGCAGCCAAGTTCGTTACGAACGAAATCATGGCGTAGAGGAACATCATCGTGATAATGGCGATAATATTGCCATTTTTACTTTGGTTTTCCATTTTTTTTGATAGTTGATATTGTTATTTGTTATTATTA
>JAJXBQ010000255.1:0-4179 GCA_021640525.1 Segatella copri | reverse complement strand
TAAGTATCTTATTAAAGATTAAAAGCGTGATTTAAAATAATGTATAGATTATGCAATACAAGAATATCATATTCGATTTGGGTAATGTCCTGGTGAAGCTCAATCCGGAAGGATGCATCGGGGCTTTCAAGGAGATTGGAATGGGGGAATTAGTTGATTCAAATCCTCAGAGTGAGGGGATGAAGCTGATGAGTAAACTGGGTGTGGGAATGATTACCACCGAAGCATTCTGCGATGCGACTCGCGAGTTGACAGGGACTGATGTGACGAATGAAGAAATCATCGATGCTGCCAACAAGATGCTGGTGGAGATTCCTGATGAGAAAAAGGAGCGACTCCTGCAGTTGAAGAAGGCTGGTTACCGCCTCTTCCTCTTGAGCAATACCATTGATATACACTGGGATTATTGTGTGGAGCATCTCTTTCCTTATCAGAACCATGGGGTAGAGGATTATTTTGAGCATTGCTTCCTCTCTCAGCAAATGCATCTGGCAAAGCCTGATGCCCGTATCTATGAAGAGGTAATCAGGCGGGCGAACATCAATCCCGATGAAACTCTCTTCATAGATGATCTGAAGGAAAACTGCGAGGCTGCCGAGAAACTGGGTATCCATACCTTCCAGAACGCGAAGTTGGATGATTGGCTTGCACTTCGATTCTGACGGATATTTCAGAATCGAAGCTTTTATTAAATGACAACAAGATGATTTGTCAAATGATACCAGGTAATTTATCAAATGGTGTCAGGCATGCATAGAGCGGAACGTTGATCATCCAGTCTTGATCCTTGTAGGGAAGCATAGAGTAGCGGAGTCCCTTCTGTTCCGGATTGTTGGTGATGAATGTTCTGAGAGATTTCGCCTTGACGTTCACCTCTGCCTTTACTTCTATCGGTATAACCCTGTCGTGCCATTGGGTCAGGAAATCAATCTCTATTGTGGAGTTATCCACAGCATGATAGTATAATGGAATATCCTGGCTTTTCAGCTGGGTGAAGACATATAGTTCTGTAAAGGCACCTTTATATTCAGAGAAAATGCCATCTCCTACCAACATCGATTCTGCTGAAGTCTCTGCCATCGCTCCCATCAGTCCCACATCGAGCATGAAGAGTTTGAAGGCGTTCAGGTCTTCATAGAATTTGAAAGGGAGGCGTGGGGTATTGACTCTCTGAACCTTATATGCCAGTCCGGCATCTATCAGCCATTGGATGGCCAGTTCGAAATCTGCGGCTCTGGCACTTTTCTTCACGGCTCCATAGATGAACTTCTTGTTCTCTTTGGCAAGTTGGGCAGGGATACTGTCCCACACCATATTAATGCGAGGCACTTCTCTATCTGGTGCGTGCTTCGAGAAATCTCGGCGATAGTCTTGTATAATCTGCTTTTGGATGGAACGGACTTCCTGTAGTCCCTTCTGCTCTACATGGGCGAGTACGGCGGCTGGCATTCCTCCTACATAATAATATTGTCGCAGCAGGCTGATCAATTCTGTTTCCAGTAAATTGATGACGTTCCAATTTCCTTCTTTCAAGATGCTTGCCAGTTTCGCTTTTCCCATGGCATCGAGGAATTCGATGAAGTTCATCGGGTAGAGGCGCAGCTCTTCTACTTTTCCTACTGGATATGATACCCCGCTATGGAGTGATATTCCCAGTAGGGATCCTGCCACGATGATATGAATATCAGGAGCATCCTCGCAAAAGAACTTTAAAGTTTCTAATGCTTTAGGACAATCTTGTATCTCATCGAGTACCATAAGTGTATCGTTGGGGGTAATATCTACCTGGCTGATGGCGGAGAGTGCCATCAGTATATCAGCTGTTGTGCCGCCTTTTTCAAACACTTCTGCTGCCTTCTGATTTCTGTCGAGACTGAAGAATGCAAGTTTTTTATATTCTCTTTTTCCAAATTCTTGCAGGATATAGGTCTTGCCTACTTGTCTTGCTCCGTTGAGAATCAGAGGTTTATGGTTTTGCTTGTTCTTCCATTCTACGAGTTTGTTATAGATGCTTCTTTCCATGATTTACACTTTTTCTAACGAATAATCGTATGAATTCCGCACTTTTTCTGACGAATAATCGTATGAACTTCACACTTTTTCTGACGAATAGCGGAGCAAAGATACACTTTTTCTAACGAATAACCAAGGAAAAGGCCGACTTTTTCTCTTTTTCCTTTAAAACTTAATATTTGTTATACATTGAGGTTTATTCTCTTTTTCCAATAAAATGTTATACCTTTGTGGGCTCATAATAACTAACAAATAATATCAAAATGAATTTTTACAAGACATTAGGACTGAAAAACAGCCGTATTGACGTGGCTGATGCCTTGAGAGGATTGGCCGTAGCAGGTATTATTCTCTATCACTCTGTGGAGCATTTCAATATGTACGATGGAAGCATAGCGCATGCTTATACGCTGGATTGTGATGATTGGATGGCAGATGTGCTGGCTTTGCTGCTGTCGGGAAAGATGTATGGCATCTTTGCCCTGCTCTTCGGATTGAGCTTCTTCATCATGAACGACAACCAGCAGCAGCGGGGAAATTGCTTTTCTGGAAGATTCGCCTGGCGAATGTTCCTCCTGGCAATGCTCGGTATCGTGAACACCGCCTTTTTTGATGGCGATATCCTCTTCTCCTATGCCATCTATGGACTGGTTCTCATCCCATTGAGTTATCTTCCTACCAAATGGCTCTGGTGGGTGGTTGCCTTTCTCTTTATCCAGCCGATAGAAATCTACTCCCTCATTACCGGATGGCAGGTAGATGCATCGTCGTTGGGAGAGGTGTATGGAAATATGTATCATGGTCATCAGCACGGCACCTTCCTGGAGAATGCCTACAGTAACCTGCGATACGGACAGGTGGCTACCTATTACTGGTGCCTGATGAAGGGAAGACATACGCAGACCATCTGCCTTTTCGTACTCGGAATGCTGGTGGGCAGAAAGCGTTGGTTCTACAATGAGAACAACAACCTGGCTTTGTGGAAGAAGGTGCTGGTGGTTTCCATCCTGGTATTGATTGTGGGTGGCATCGCTGATGTGCGCCACATGGAAACATGGAACAATTGGCTTTATCCTATCTACAACTTCTTCATCCTCTCGTTTGTAGTATCAGGATTCGTTTTGTTGTGGTACGGAAAGGAATGGTTCAGAAAGGGATTGTCGTTCCTGCGCCAGTTTGGTAAGATGAGTCTGACCAACTATTTCCTCCAGTCTATCATCGGTTGCGGACTGTTTGCCTATTATGGTTTCAATCTTCAGACAAAGCTTGGCATCACCTACGCCTTTTTTGTGGGTATTGCCATGGTGGTAGTACAATGCCTCTTCTCCAACTTCTGGCTCAAGTATCACTCCCATGGTCCTTTCGAGGGAATTTGGAAGAAGCTGACCTGGATTAAGTTCTAAAACTTTAAGATTTTGAGATAAAAAAAAGGTGTGTCATAAATCCATGATACACCTTTTTTTATCTCTTATTGATCCTTTCTGAATATTTTATCTACGACAATGGCGATGACGCCATCGCCGGTTCCATGTCACACTCCTTGCACTGGCGGGGAAGAGAACTGTGTTCCTGATGCCCACATCTATGAGGAGGTAATCAGGCAGGCGAACATCCATCCCGATGAAACCCTCTTCATCGATGATCTGAAGGAAAACTGTGAGACTGCCGAGAAGCTGGGCATCCATACCTTCCAGAACGTGAAGCTCGATGATTGGCTTTCACTTCGATTCTGACTTCTTATCATCTGACAGGAAGCCCTATCTTGTTACACACATAATAAAGCGAGAAAAATGATATATATAAATTATTGCCACAAAAATAACATATCCGATAGCAAAATGTCATTTTCAAGGCTAAAAACAAGTGGTTGACCCATATCAAGAAAAACATATTGCAATGATATTTCTCGGCAAAAAATGCCGTTATTCGATAAAAAAGTGTTAACTTTGCACTCGTGTTTAAGGAATAACAAATAATAAATTTTAAAAAGGTTAATAATTATGATGACTATTTTTACAATGGCTTTCGCCGCAGTTATGTTTTCAGGTATGGTTCTTTGCATGGGCATGTTCTTGAAACACGTAGTAAACTCAATTCCCGAAATGACTAACATGAGCCATTCTGTTAGCTTGAGCAAGTAAGAATAGAACATACGATATACATAAT
>JAJXBQ010000028.1:0-20332 GCA_021640525.1 Segatella copri | reverse complement strand
ATCCATGTAAGGGTTTAAAAAAAAACTGAATAACTGAATACTGAATACGGAACAAGGCAATTGCAGAAAGGATTGTTCTTATATTTTTCGTGCACTTATAAACATTTTCTCAATTTTTATCAGAAAACTCTTGCAGGTATGAAAATAAAATCGTAACTTTGCTGATGCAATAGAAATATTAATAACGTTGGGATTATGAAGCAGGTAGAAGAAAGATATATCAGTTTGTTGACCGATTTCGGTTTCAAGCGAATTTTCGGATCAGCTCCCAACAAGGATTTGCTGATTTGTTTCCTCAACAGCTTGTTCAACGGAAGACAGGTTGTTAAGGACGTGAAGTATCTGAACCCGGAGCACGTGGGAGATGTATATACCGACCGCAAGGCCATCTTCGATGTATATTGCGAAGGAGAAAACGGCGAGAAGTTTATCGTGGAAATGCAGAATGCATACCAGACATACTTCAAGGACCGTGCCCTGTTCTATTCCACTTTCCCTATCCGTGAGCAGGCTCCCAAGGGTAATGAATGGGATTTCAAGCTCAACCATATCTACACAATTGCTCTACTCAACTTCAATATGAACGAGGAAGCCTTCAATAAGGAAGAAATCCGCCATCATGTGCAGTTGTGCGATACTGCCACGCACAAGATTTTTTACGATAAGCTGGAGTTTATCTACGTGGAAATCGCCAAGTTCAACAAATCGCTGGACGAGTTGGAAACGCTCTACGACAAGTGGCTCTATGCCCTAAAGAATCTCTACAAGCTTACCCAGCGCCCTAAGGCGTTATGCGACAAGGTCTTCGACCGCCTCTTCGAAGAAGCCGAGATTGCAAAATTCACTCCACAGGAGCAGCGGGAGTATGAAGCCAGCAAGATGGCATATCGTGATATCAAGAATTCGATAGATACCGCCAAGCGAGAAGGTAAAGAAGAGGGCCTGGCTGAAGGCAGGGAGAAGGGCCTGGCTGAAGGCATGGAGAAGGGCCTGGCTGAAGGAATGAAAAAGGGCTTGGCAGAAGGAGTGGAAAAGGGCTTGGCAGAAGGAGTGGAAAAGGGCATGAACAAGCGAAGCCTTGAGATTGCCAGAAAGATGCTGGCAAATGGTATGGATGCTGCCACGGTGATGGAAATAACAGGATTGTCGGAGAGTCAGTTACAGCAGCTGAAAGGATAAGGAACTGCCTGGAGAAACGAATGATCTCCGTGGCTGCATCTGTTGCAGATGAAGTTTCCTTGGACAGGTAGGATTGGATACCAGCATTATCTGGAATGCCGCATCATTTGCACTTACCCATACATCCTAAAACAGGGCGTATGGGTAGTATGTAGCTTTAGTTTACAGAACTTATGCGAAGCTTCTCTTAAGTACATAAAATGGATTAAACAAATATGTTAGGTTTGGTAAAATATGGGTATAGTTTGTTTAGTAGTATTTCTTGCATTAGTAATCTTCATAAAATTGAAGATGCCAATGTGGAAAGGTAAATATTCCGAGAAGTTGGTGCATAAGAAAATGTTGCAGCTGTCTGACGAATACACAATATTCAACAATTTGTTGTTTGAGAGTAATGGACGCTCAACTCAAATTGACCATATTGTAGTGTCACCTTATGGGGTATTCGTCATTGAGACAAAGGGTTATAAAGGTTGGATATTAGGTGGAGAGAATTCAGAATATTGGACTCAGGTCATCTACAAAAGTAAACACCAATTTTATAATCCGATAAAGCAGAATGAGGGGCATGTAAGATTTCTTCGCCATTTGTTTAAATGTCCTGTTGATTTCCCTTTTATTCCGATTGTTGTATTTAATAATTCTGCAGAGTTGAAAGTTCATGTCAGTAACCATATAGTTGTAAACAGATGCAACTTGAATTGGGCAATATCTCAATATCAAGACATTATTCTAAATGCTACACAAATTGATTGGATTATCAATTCTATTCAACGGTATTACACAATAGCAAATAAGGAAGAAATAAGACAGCACAAGCAGAATGTTAAAGATAGGCAATATAGAGCAAAGAACTTAATAAGGCAAGGTGTTTGCCCACAATGTGGTGGCCAGTTAGTTTTACGCAATGGAAGATATGGCTCTTTTTATGGGTGTTCGAACTTTCCTAAATGCAAGTTTACACTAAATTAATGAGTGGGTAGTATATAAAATTACACCCTCTTATGCTGTATCCGAGTCTTTGGTTATCGCCAAAGTGGGTAAGGATTCTATCAAGATTGCAATGAAATAAGGATTGTGCAGAGCGATGCACCTACCGTAAAATCATAAAAGTAAGGGGAAGAAGGCGAGTAACGTAAATTGCTCACTTTTTCCCTTTTTTTGTAAATAATTCTGAGAAATAAAGTGCTTTGAAACTTTTTTTTAGGAGCTATTGCTCCTAATTGTTTTGCCTGACATAAAAATATAAATTACCTTCGTAGAAATTTTTAAAAATAAAATCAACATGAAGGTAAATATGGATACTGGAATAATATCTGCACAGGGGTACATGGAAGAGGAGCTCAGTAACGAACTAAGGCCCCTCGTAAAATCTATGTTGCAGAAAGATATAGTAACCCGCAAGCAACTTAAAAAGGAATTTCATATCGATTATAAAACCGTCAGAAAACTTGTTATTGACGGGGTAAAGATTTCTATGGGTTCCATATTGAAGTTCAATTATGCTATTGCTTATTATCTGAATGAAGAGCTGAATAAACAGAAGAGCAAGGCAAATAAGGAAAAAGTTGATGAGGTTTCTGTAAGTGAGGTTAAAAAACTTGATAAAGGGTATAGAAAACTTTATGGTATACAAGCTACTATAGTTGATGAACTAATCGCCAAAGGAGTAGATTTGAGAACGCTGAAGCTTTGATAAACAAATAACAACTATAATATTTAGCCGTACATGAGTATTTGTGTGGCTATCATGAAGAAACAAATAACAATATTAACTTTTAAACAAATAAAAATGAAAAATTCAACATGAAATCGGGGGAGGCATTCCTCATACTGCTCTGCAGCTCAATGTCTCCGAAGTAAGGATTCACCCTGGAAAACTTTCAGGGGCCACCTCTTCTTCCAAGATTGAGGAAGTAAATTTAGTCTATCTTAAAATGAGAAGATATATGACTAAACTTATCGTAAAACTGAAGATTGCCCTGGCTGTGTTGGGAATCATCAGTATGAGTGTTGATATCGTAGTTAACCTGAAAGGCATTCGCGTGTTTGAGGGTACTACAAGTGTTGATAACCTTATAAGTCTTTTTGAATCATGAAAGTCAGTTGCATACTAAATTTTAATGGAGATATTCATGTGGGAGGTGTGAATCTTGGCAATGTCGTGAACTTCAATCCTTCGCATGATGCCGCAAGAGAGAGGTATAAGGGAGATGATTTTTCTAATTCCGATGTGACGGAAGCTGACTTTGAAGATGATGATGAAGAGGACAAAGGGAATAATAAGAAAGCATCTGGCATAACTAAGTTATTCTTACCTCATAAACGTAATATTCCTAAAGAATTGAAAGGAGAAAAAGCACAACAGATTCTGAAAAGTTTGTATGAGTATGGGATTTTGGATGAAAACTTCCAGCCTATCAATCTTTCTGGCTACCAGAAAGGTTATCTTGCCTATAAGTTATCCATCAAACTGCATATTACCAAGCTATGGAAAGTATTCTCGCAGTTATGGGATATGAACCCTGCTGTGCTCAGAACGCGCTACAATGAAGCTATCTCAATGCCTTCTATGGGTGAATTTGGAGATAAAATCAATAAATATATAGGTTAAATGACCGTTTTTTGCAAGTAGTACTAGTACGACAGTACTGGTACGTACTAGTTTTTTGTCGCAGAATCGCCGTACCTTTGCCCCCGGAATTCAGAACCGATATGGTCTGAGTTTCGGGGGCTTTTGTGTATAGGCACATCAACCGTTGTGGGAGCGCCCAACTCTTAAAAAAGGAATTTATAAGATGAAAGTAATGAAACCTTTTTATTTTACTCATCCGCAGTACGGAAAACTGAGGGTGGTGGTGATTGACGGGAAAATCTATTACTGTCTGATGGACGTGAAGAACATCTTCAAGAAGTCGGTTCAGAAACTCTACGAGACGATTGCTGACTCGGAGGGGGAACTGAAAAATCTGAACATCGTAATGATGAAGGATATGAAAATCAAGTATAATCTCTTCTTCGAGAACCCGGAAATGGGGAAGGAAGAAGCGGAGGCTGAGAACGTGAATGCGGATATCAACTTCTGCGATGAACAGCTGGTGAAGGACCTTGTTGACAGGCGTGTTGCTGCCGAGAAGATTGCGGCAAAATGGGTAATAGGCTTCGTCAAGAGCAGACTGAATGATGCTGAGAATGCTTCGCTCTTCGAGGCGAACGGGGTCCAGGAGATTTCGGATAACTCGCTGATTCTGCCTATCAATATAAGCTATGGCTCAGGGTATATCATGATTAACAGCGAAATGTTCGATTAATAAAATATGGAGGTAAAATGGAGATAGTACATGTAGTGGCAATTAATCCTTATCGCAAGGGAAATAAGGGGAAAGTTTTTTCTTACAATATCGATACTTATGATAAGGTGATTGAATCGGCTGCCGTTAAAAAGATGATTCAGCAGATTCGGGGTGAATTGCCGATTGACGGAGTGGATTTGAACGATGCGCAGGCGGTGAAGAAGGCGCAGGAGAGGCTGAAGAGCGAACTGCCTTTCTTCTGTCCGCACTACGGCATGTTCAAAAATAATGTGCGCAGACAGGAGAATGCCTTGCCGGAAAGCTTTCTCTTCCAGACGATTATCGATGTGGATGATAAGGAGTATGTGGAGAAGGCTATCGAGAAGGCACGCGAACTGAACTGCTCTTCAGGTATCTGGAATGGGAGTTTGCTGCATCTCTGTTATAGCGCTCGCAAGAAGCTGCATATCGGGATTAGAATGCCGATTGGGATGACCATCGAGGAGACGCAGAAGGCGTATTGTGAGGCGCTGGGCGTGCCTTATGATGAAAGCTGCATCACACCTGAGAGGATGATTTTCCTGACGGATAAGGACTCGGAAATCTACCGGTCTAAAATGTGGTGCGCAGTGCTGAGTAATGAAGAGATTATGAAGCGCAGACAGGCTTTTCTCGACCGTGGACTGACCGTGGACGGAAGAGGGGATGCAAAAGTTAATAGTTTACAGTTTACAGTTAATAGTAATGACAAAGTTCAAAACAATAGACTTTCGGGCAATCATGGCGATTATGCTGCTCCTGCTGGCACTGCTCTTCAGCCTGCCCAATCTGGTAATAGCAATCATGCTGATGATTCTCATCTCGGGAATCCTGGAGGCAATTATGGCACCGGTGAACTGGGAGAGGCCAGTGAGAAGAATCTGATAGCCTTTGATCTGTTCGTGCAGTCGGCTGGGCTTGAGGGGATGGCGATTGATACCGTCGGGTCTCGGCACTCTTCGCTGCTCGCTATCATGAGCGCAGGCGCTTCGAGGGTGATGAGCGAGGAGGAACTGATGAAGGTGGTGAGGACGAAAATGCCAAGCTACTATCAGGAGGATGACTGCCATCAGCTGATACATGATTTCTATGCGAAATATGCTGACAGCTGCAAGCCGATGTCGAGGGATGTGATAAGGGTGAATGCGCTGGCGGAAAAACAGGCCAGCCAACAAGTTAATAGTTTACAGTTAACAGTTAATAGCCCTAACGCAAATCATGCAGTTCAAGGTTCAATGTTCCAAGTTCAAAGTACCGAGGAGGATTATCCCGAACCGCCAGCGATGCCGGAGAAACTGCCGAAGCTGGTGGAACTGCTGATATCTCGGACACCGGAGATTTATAAGCCGGCTGTGGCGCACGCTATCTTCCCACCGCTCGCTACACACCTCTGGCAGACGAGCTTCCGATATATTGATAATGTAGTACATGAGGCTACATTGTCTACGTGCTTGCTGGCTGGTACGGGTGCTGGTAAATCTTCTGTAAACAAGCCGATTAGCTATATTATGGAGGATATCCGGAAACGGGATGCGGAGAATCTGAAACGTGAGAAGGAATGGAAGGAGGAGATGACGCGCAAGGGCGCCAACAAGGACAAGCGTAAGCGACCGGACAACCTCGTTATACAGGAGATTGATGCCGATATGACCAATCCGGCATTCGTGATGCGAACCGCTGAGGCGCAGGGACGGTTTCTTTACACTTCGCTCAATGAGCTGGATCAGTTTGATGCTCTGAAGGGTACCGGAAACCAGCATTTCCGTATCATGTGTCTCGCCTCAGATAGCGACAACCAGTACGGTCAGACTCGCGTGGGAACTCAGAGTGTTACGGAACGTGTAACCATCCGGTTCAACTGGAACGCCTCTACCACCATCCAGAAGGGTCAGCGTTACTTCTCAAAAGTTTTGACAGATGGCCCGATAAGCCGCATCAATTTCTGTACCATTCCGGAGCGTGAAATCGGTGATGAGATGCCTGTCTTTGGTGATTACGATGATGCTTACCGAGAGGGGCTGAAGCTTTATATCGAGAATCTGAACAACGCCAGGGGGCTGATTGACTGTCCTGAGGCATTCCAGCTTGCCCTCAAACTGAAGGATGAGAATGCTGAGTTCTCGCGCTTGTCGCAGGATAGGGTTTACGAGAATCTCTCCTTCCGTGCCAACGTCATCGCCTACCTGAAGGCGTGTGTGCTGTATGTGGCGAACGGCTGTAAATGGGAGCCGGAGATAGATGAGTTCATCCGCTGGAGCGAGCGTTACGACCTCTACTGCAAGATGCGTTTCTTTGGTGATGCCATCAAGAGGGCGAACTTTTCGAACGAGAAATCGAGTAAGCGTGGACCGGCAAATCTGTTGCAGCAGTTGCCTGATGTCTTTAATTTCCAGCAGGCAGAATATCTCCGCTCGCAGTTGGGCATGGACAAGAAGGGCACTCCTTCGATGTTGCGTAATTGGGTGAACCGAAACTATATCCGGAAGATTCCGCCTAAGGGTGTAACGGGTGACGTAATCAGTATTCAGTTATTCAGTTTTGAAAAGCTACGTAACCGCAAGGATGGTAAAGAGGTAAAAATATTAGAATCTTAATGGAGTTTGAGTTATGGAAATAGTAGTAAAAAGAATAGCAAAAAAGAAGACTTATACGATAGGTCATCTTTATATTTTGAGCGATAAGGATGTGAAACGTACCTGGCGTTCGGGGGTAAAAATAGGCGACAAGCGTATCTTTGAGCACAGCTTCGATAAGGCGAAGTTGGACAAGGAGCATTACTTCTGTGATACCCTGGAGCCTACGTGGAGAAACCTTCTGGGTGTCGAACTGAAGCCGGAAGAGGAGGATGGACGGTACAGCAGGGTATCGGGTAAGAAAGCCCGCAAGATACCGGGTCATACGGCGATACCGGAGGGTTCATATCCTGTTGTTATCTCGAAATCGCCAAGGTTTAAGAAGTGGCTTCCGCTGGTGCAGGGTGTTCCTGATTTTGAGGGCATCCGCATTCATGCCGGTAATTATCCCGATGATACGCAGGGCTGCATTCTGGTAGGTGAAAATAAATTACAGGGTGCCGTCTTTAATTCCCGCATCTGGTTGCACAGGCTTATGAATGCCATTACCGCAGCGAGAGAAAGAGAGGAGAGCGTTTGGATTACGATCATTTAATGTTGAATGTTGAGTGTTGAATGTTGAGTTATTAATTTTTAAAAACAAATTATTATGGTAAAGTCAGTTCATACAAATAAAGTAGAAATGGATAAGAAGGTAGCAATAGCTGTCGTATTTGAAAACCCTGAATTCGGTAAGATTCGTACCTTGACCGATGAAAATGGGGAGCCTTTGTTCTGTGCAAAGGATGTCTGTGATGTGCTGGGGTATAAAAGAGCAAGATGCGCTGTAGCTCAGCTAGTTAACACATTTGACGCTGTAAAACACAGCGTCAAACTTTCGGGGCGTTTGCGTAAAGATGGAACCCCATCTAAACGACTCCAAAAGATGATCTTCGTTAACGAGAGCGGATTCTATGCTTTAGTTCTCGGCTCCAAGCTTTCTACTGCCGTGAAGTTCAAGAACTGGGTTACGGCTGATGTGCTGCCACAGATTCGTAAGACGGGTGGTTATATCCCGGTACAGCAGGGCGAGAGCGATGAGGAGACAATCCGACATGCGGAAGAAATCCTCCGTGCTACGCTCAAGGAGAAGGAGAATCTGCTGAAGAAGCAACGCCTACAGATTGAGCAGCAGAAGAAGCTTATCGGCGAACAGGATACGGAAATCCGACGTTTGAATGATGTGGTGGATGAACAGGTAGTTCGCATCGCTAAGAATGGTGATAACATCATCCAGTTGGAGAATCAGGTGGGTAATCTTTTGCCGAAAGCGCTCTATAGCGATAACGTTCTCGATTCCGTTTCCTGCTTCACCACGACGCAGATTGCGAAGGAACTCGGCATCACAGCCCAGGAGTTGAACCGCTCGCTCTGCGCCCTGCATATCCAGTATTACCAGAGCGGTCAGTATCTTCTTTATGCCGATTACGCCCACATGGGCTTGGCAAAGAGCCGTACCCGCTACAGTACCTTCCTCGACCCGAAGAGCGATGACAGACAGGAGAAGATGGGCAGAGCTTACACCCATACCTATCTCGTATGGACCGAGCGAGGACGAAAGTTCATCCATGACCTTGCTCACAGATACTGGGAACTGTGTGAAAAGTAAAAAGCCCCTTCAGGTCGGCGATGATGGCCTGGGTGTAGGCTCTTATCTGAGATTCTGACAGATCGCTGATATGCTCGGGAGCGAGGGCGGCGATGTGCTGGCGGCTCTCCATCTCTATCATCGTGGCGATAGGGAGGAGCTTGTGGGCTGTCTTGCCGATGGCTTCTATTGATAACTCGCCATCTGTTGCCTGCTGGAGGTTCTGGAGATGGGAGGACAACTCCTGTTTGACGGTGCTGAGTATCTCGGCTTCTGCCTCCGGATCGCCTTCTGCAAAGGTCAGGAGGGCTGCAAAGCGGGAATTCTTATTGGATTCCTCTGCCATATCCTCTGCTGCTGATGCTGTATCCTCCAAACCGAGGATTTCTTTCAGCTTCTCTGTGCTGAACGGCTTGAAGAGGCAATCGTCGAAACCGGCTTCTTTCAACTCTCTGATGATGCTGGCATCGTGGGCGGTCATCGCTACTACCTTCATGTGGCTGTGGTTGATGTGCTGAATCATCCTGATGCCGTTCATCTCGGGCATTTCGATATCCATCATCATCAACGCAGGATGCTCGTTGTGGAGCACGGTGAGCGCCTCGGCTACATGCAGACAGGCAAAGACTTGCCAACTGTCGCCTACCAGTTTCTTCAGCATCTCCTGAAGCAGACGGAGCTGCAACGGGTCGTCATCGAGCAGCAGTATCTTGTGATTTTCGAAATGGGGCTTGGCTGGGGCGAGCGGCTTCTGCTCTTCTGCCTCTTCTACTGCAGGAGCGGTGCCTAAGGCAAGCGGAATGGTGACGGTGAAGGTGCTGCCCTTGTCCTTGACGGATTCCAGACGCAGGGTGCCCTGAAGCAGATTGACCAGTTCCTGGGTGATGTTCAGTCCGAGACCGGTGCCCTCGATGCCCTGGGCACTCTTCAGACGGGTGAACGCCTGGAATACCTTCTGGCGCTCTTCGGTGGTCATGCCCTTGCCGGTATCCCTTACCGAGAAGGTGAGGAGGTGCTGGGGACTGATGGCTGCCTGGATGGTGACGCTGCCCTTATCGGTATACTTGATGGCATTGCTCACCAGGTTGTTGAGTATCTGACGGATACGGAAGGCATCGGCATGGTAGTAGGTCTGCGGACTGCTGATGCCATCGAGCTCCAGATGCAGTTCCAATCCCTTCTCCTGGCTCAGAATCTGCATCTCTCCGGCACACTGGCGGAACATGTCGGCAGGCGAGAAATCTACAGGGTTCAGCTTCATCAGTCCGTTTTCCAACTGGTGATAATCGAGCAGGGCGGCAACGAGCCGGGAGAGATGGGTGGCAGAACCCTTGATGCTGTTGAGGCAGGAGATGCCCTGCGGGTTGTCGACATAATCCTTCATCAGGTCGATGAAGCCCGAGATGCTGGCAGCCGGAGCCTTGATGTCGTGGGTGATGGTGAGGAGCAGGCGTTCGCGCTGGTTCATGATGCGCTTGATTTCCTCGTTTGCCTCTTCGAGATTCTCGCGGTAGATGCGTTCCTTCTGGGTATCGCGGTAGATGTAATAGACGAGGATGACGGCGGCTGCGATGGCTACGATGGCAAGCAGACCTATCTGCCAGAGCAGATTCTGGCGTGCCTGCATCGCCTGGTTGATAGCCTGTTGCATCGACTGGCGTTCGCGCTGGTGGATATCGTTGAGCTGCTGGGAGGAGCGCAGGGCGAGGCGGGCATTGGTTATCTGCAGGTCTCTCACCTCGCGGTTGATGGCTTCGTGGTTATCGCGCGTAGACTGCTTCTCCTTGCGGTCAATCTGTTCCAGGATATTGGCTACATTTTCGGCTACGTTGACCGGGGTAGAGAGGGTATCGGTGATAGCCTGGTTGCTGTCGCGCCTGATGCTGAGGGTTTCGGCATGCTCCTTCTTGAAGGCATCGGCAAGACGGCGGAAGAAGCCCTTGCGGGTTTTCATCACCTCTACGGTGGTGTTCTTTGCCACATGGGTCTTGGGTGCCTTGGAATGCACGACAACGGAATCTTCGCCACTGTTGAGGCTGTTCATCTTCTCGTGCAGATAGTTGTGGGATGACTTGCCCTGCATGGCGCGGGTAAGCTGCTGCAGATTGGTCTGTTCCTCCTTGAGCAGGTTGGACATGGTGCTGTCGGCTGCCTGTCGCTTTTCGATATAGTCGCGGGTTGCCTGGTTGATAGCGAGCACGGTTGTGGTGTTGCGGTATACCAGCCCTATCGCCAGAATCAGTACGATGGCGACGATGATGTAACCCAGGGCTACCTTGAAAGGAACGTTTGTTTGCTGCATCTTCTTATCTTTTAATGTTTTGAGTTTTTTTGCTATTTGCGTGCAAAGTTAATCAAAAATGCGATATAAACCAACGAAAACAGGAGATAAATGCCAAAATCTGGTCATCTATCTCCTGTTTCATTGAAAGCGACGCGTAATTACTATTTTCTGAAGGTGAATTTACTCTGCTACGGTTGAATCCACTGTTGCAGCTGTAGTGTCTGTAGGAGTCTCTGCTGGAGTCTCAGCTGGTGTTGCTGTTGTGTCGGCTGGAGCTACTGTGTCTACTGGTTCTGAACCTGCAACGTTTACCATTCTGTTACCTGCAAATACATTGCTAACTGATACCATTGCTACTGCTGCGATAACTGCAAATACTAACTTTTTCATAATTTTTCTGTTTTTTAATTGTGAATATTATTGTTTATTAATTCTCTTGCTGAAACTCATTTGCGAGTTCGCTAAATAATATCACAATAGGCGTGCCAAAAAATGATGAATTTGGTTAAGTATCTGATAATCAGAAGAGATGATGTTTTGTGCCAGAAACGGGGTGTGGGGAAAGTGGGGAAAAGGTGTAGAAAAATTCCCCAATATAGTGTGGAATATATTGGGGAATCGGGGTGTGGCATGTTCTACTCCATGCCGTATTTCTTCATCTTGTTGTAGAGAGTCTTGCGGTCGATGGCAAGCAGTTGGGCAGCCTTGCTCTTGTTGCCGTGGGTGGCTCTCAGGGCAGCGGCGATGCTTTCCTGTTCCGACTGTTCGCTGTGCAGCTGCATATTGATAGGTCGGGCTGTGGAGGTCTGTGCCATCGTCTTCTCCAGTTCCTGGGCACCGATATACTTGCCACGGGTGAGCAGGGTGGCGCGCTTCATCACATTGTTCAGTTCGCGCAGGTTGCCCGGCCAGTCGTATGAGGCAATGATTTCGGAGGCTTTGGCATCCAGTCCGAGCACATTCTTGCCCAGTTCCTGGTTGGCATGCTTGATAAAGAGGTTGGCAAAGAGGAAGATATCGGCACCTCTGTCCTTGAGGGCAGGCATGTAGATGGTAAACTCGTTGATGCGGTGATAGAGGTCCTCTCTGAACTTGCCTTCGGCTACCGCCTGCGCCAGATTCTCGTTGGTGGCACAGATGAGTCGGATATCCACATCAATCTCCTGCGTGCTGCCCAGCGGACGGATTTTTCTCTCCTGCAAGGCTCTGAGGAGCTGCACCTGTACTTCGTAGTTGAGGTTTCCCATCTCATCGAGGAAAACCGTTCCACCATTAGCTATCTCGAAGGCGCCCTTCTTATCCTGTTCGGCTCCGGTAAAGGCACCCTTCTTATATCCGAAGAATTCAGATGCCGCCACCTCTTTAGGGATGGCGCCGCAGTCGATGGCATAGAAAGGCTTGTCCGTGCGCAGACTCTGTTCGTGGATGCTGCGCGCCACATATTCCTTTCCGGTGCCGCTGGCTCCGAGAATGAGCACTGACATCGGGGTTGGGGCAACGAGCGAAACGAACTCGTAGAGCTGTTTGGAAGCCTCGCTTTCACCTTTTATATATCTAGGCACCTCCGTAGCGCCCTGCTGTTCTTCTAGGGGCGCATCCTGCCTGGCGGCAGATTCCGCACGCTGAGGGGCAGAAACCACAGAAACAGCTGACTGGATAGCCTCACGGATTTTCTCTAAGAGGATTTCGGGATGGAAGGGTTTAGCCACGTAATCGGTAGCACCCGATTTCATGGCACATACGGCATTCTGAACCTCTGCATAGCTAGTCATTACGATAAAAGGCAGGTGGGCATCGGTCTTTCTGATATGCTGGAGCAATACCAGTCCGTCATGGTCGGGCAGGCGCAGGTCGGAAAGAACCAGATGGAATGCATCGTCGGCTCCCATCGCTTTGATGGCAGCGCCTACAGATGTTACCCTTTCTACATCGAATCCTTTCTTTTTGAGCCAAGTCTGTATCATTGTTCCGAATGCCAAATCGTCTTCTACAATCAATATCCTCTTCATGATGTTCTGTTTTATCCTCTTCTAAAATATCGTTATATATAACTTTGTGCAAAGGTACGGAAAAGTTGTATGGAAAGCTATTTAATTCACATTATTTAGCATTAAAACCGACTAAAATTCTACAAACCCTGTTCTATTATCTTATTTTTAGTGAAAAGAACAATTGTTTTCGGATAAAAGCATGCTAGTTGCTTTATTTTTTGTATCTTTGCATAAGAAAAGCTGCACTCGGCAATTTGAAAGCAAGCTTTCATTGCACTCGTTTGCATTTTCTTTGCAAGATAAATAAGATTTAGAGTCATGAATCCGATAGTACAAACCATCATATTGTCAGCTTCGGCGGTGCGCATGTTGCCGCATATCGCTCTGTATCTGCTCCATAAGAAGGAGATAGATGCCGACCTGCTGAAGGTGCAGGACAGGAAGCCTACGGTGCTCAACCTGATTAAGGCATGCACCCGCGAAAGGAGTTTCCGCAATCTGTTTTATTACCGCCTGGGCGAATACCGTTCGGTTTTCATCAGCTGGCTGTTGCCTCCCGAGCGTACGATGACCATCTGGTGCCCGCATATCGGGAAGGGTGCGCATCTGGAGCACAGCTATGCCACCTATCTCAACGCAGAAAGCATAGGTGATGACTTCTACTGTCTGCAGATGGTGACGCTGGGCAACGGCAAGGGCGGCAGACCTACCATCGGAAATGACGTGAAGATTTATACCGGAGCCACGGTCTTCGGCGGCATCCATATCGGCAACCACGTGACGATAGGCGCCGGTGCCGTGGTATTCCAGGATATTCCCGACGGGGCTACCGTGGTAGGGAATCCGGGGAGAATAGTAAAACAGGAAGATAAAAAAGATTAGAAGATATGGCAGAAACACTGAAGGAGAAAACAGCCAAGGGACTTTTCTGGGGGGCAATGAACAATGGAGCGATGCAGGTTATCGGACTGGTATTCGGCATCATCCTGGGACGATTGCTGTCGAAGGAAGACTACGGAATGATGGCGATGATTAATGTGTTCCCGCTGATAGCAATTGCGCTCCAGAACAGCGGATTCGCTTCTGCCATCGGTAACCTGAAGCATCCTACCTCCAATGATTACAACTCCGTGTTCTGGTTTAATATCATCGTGGGCGGTTCTCTTTATGTCATCCTTTTCCTCTGTGCCCCTTTCATTGCAGATTTCTATCATGACGACCGGCTTATCGCGTTGTGCAGGCTGGCTTTCGTCACGATTCTCTTTTCCAGTCTGGGTACGGCCCAGGCTGCATTCCTCTTCAAGAACATGATGGTGAAGCAGCAGGCGAAGGCGAGTATCACGGCGGTGCTGCTGTCGAGTAGCGTGGGTGTGCTGATGGCATGGAATGGCTTTGCCTATTGGTCGTTGGCAACCCAGGGCGTGGTCTATGTGGGACTGAATACCCTGCTGGTCTGGCATTATTCCACCTGGCGACCTTCGCTGAAGATAGATTTCACGCCCGTGAAGACGATGTTTCCGTTCAGCTTCAAGATAGCTGCCACAACCATCGCCACCAAAATCAACGACAACGTGATGAATATCCTTTTGGGACGTTTCTACAACAATGCCATTACGGGTAGCTACAACCAGGCTTACCAGTGGAACTCGAAGTGTTATCTGCTGTTGCAGGGAATGCTGAATCCGGTCATCCAGCCAACGCTGGTGAATCTCTCTGACGACAAGGAGCGCCAGCTGATGGCTTTCAGGAAGATGGTGCGGTTTATCTGCTTTCTTTCCTTCCCCCTGCTGTTCGGACTGGGACTCGTTTCCAATGAGTTTATCATCATCACGCTGACCGAGAAATGGCAGTCGAGTGCAGAACTGCTGCGCATGCTGTGCGTGGGCGGTTCGGTGATGCCGCTATATACGCTGTTTTCCAACGTGGTGATCAGCAAGGGTAAATCCGGCGCCTATTTCTGGTGTACGGTATCGCTGAGCGTTACCCAGATTGTGCTGATGCTGTTTCTCTGGCCTTACGGCATCCGTCTGATGGTATCGGTCTACGTGGCGTTGACCATCATCTGGATGTTTGTATGGTATGCGCTGGCTTACCGCTATATCAGCTACCGTCCGCTCGACTTTCTGAAAGATACCTGTCCGTTCCTGCTGGCGGCTCTGGGCGTGATGAGTCTCACCTATCTGGCAACGATGAGCATTACCAATCTGGCATGTCTGCTCCTGGCAAGGGTCGTGATGGCAGCCGTATTGTATTTCTTGGTCATGAAAGTGGCCCGGGTTGCCATTTTGGACGAGTGTATCCGTTTTGTATTAAAGAAAAAATAGAAGAATATGATGGAAAATCAGACAAGACAATATAGTAATGAGGAACTGAGAGCCCGGTTCAATCCTGAAGGTTCCCAGCTGTGGAAGCATCAGCAGAGGATGGTAGAGCTGCTGCTGGCTTTTGATGCCATCTGCAAGCGCCATCACATCCGTTACTGGCTGATAGGCGGTACGCTGATAGGTGCAGCCCGCCATCAGGGTTTTATTCCCTGGGATGATGATATGGATGTGCAGATGCTGCGGGAGGATTATCTGAAGATGATAGAGATTCTGCCCCGAGAACTGGATGAAACGATGGCGCTGCAATGCAGACAGACGGACGAAAACTACTTCTTCCAGTATGCCAAGTTGAGAGACCGCCGTTCGGTGCTGGATGAAAACAATGGCTATGACAGGATTTTCAAGGAGCGGGGCATCTACATA
Organism: Segatella copri; assembly: GCA_021640525.1. Taxonomy (GTDB): domain Bacteria; phylum Bacteroidota; class Bacteroidia; order Bacteroidales; family Bacteroidaceae; genus Prevotella; species Prevotella copri_S. The sequence continues at coordinate 4,599 of JAJXBQ010000028.1, read as the reverse complement.
GACATCTTTCCTATCGACAAGCATCCCAAATGGCTGCAGCGGCTGTCGATGCAGACCATCGGACACACCTATAAGATATTGAAGCGGAAGGACCTGAAGGATGAGGTGATTATCGGCAAGGTGATGCGCTGGGTGCATCTGAATGAACGGGTGATTTATCCGGTGATGAGGGGAATCGCCAAACTGACCGGTGGTGCCTATCTGGATGCTTTCGGCGTACCTTTTGTCGTAGAGCGCCATCTGGAAGACATCTTCCCGCTGACCACCCTGGAGTTTGAGGGGTATCAGATGCCTGTGCCGGGCAACTACGACAAGGTGCTGACCGACCAATATGGCAACTATATGCAGTTGCCGGATCTGGACAAGGTGAATCTGCACGTCGGCAAGTTGGAGTTCAAATCATGAACCGGTTATAGATGGAAAATTCCAGCAACTAAAGCGATTGCTTGAGTTGCTGGAATTTTTGTTGGCAGTGCTGCTTATAGCTGTAACCGAACCATTTGCGCTGGTATTTTCTATAGGTATAGATGGCGCAGAATCTGAGGGAATCGAAGAGTGAATGTCTGCCCACCTCATAGATGGTAGGCGGAATCCTGACAAAATACAGGTCTGCCACCGTATCGAAAGCCGAGAAAGCCTTTACCCCCGGCAGACTCAGCAGCCATTCTTCTGCCATGAAACGGTTGTGCAGTTTGGTATCTTCATCTAAGGCAGGGAGCGTTCTGAAATAAGACGCCTTCGCCCACCAGAAGTTGCCGGCATACATCCTGTTCTTGAATGGAGGGAAGAGATAGCTTCCGTAGGTATCATATCCCGCTTCCAGGGTGTTGACAGCCACTTTCCACTGGTTCATCAGAAAATATTCCATCATTCTTCTCCATGCCACAATCTTATCCACGAACCCCCTGAATTCCCTGTCTTCCTGATTCAGGGAAGTCTGATAGGTGATTCCCTTGGTATGGAAATAGTAGAAGAGGAAGTCTTCGTGCTGCGATTTCTCATACATATAGTCGAGTGCCGGAAATTCGAATCGCTGTGGATTGGTGGTCTTGGAAACAAATTCTATCTTATCTGCCGCATATTGTCGCAGGATATCTTCCAATTCCATGATATCTTCGTTGTTTCTGGCGATGCAGCTGATATAGAGTCGGTTGCTTGCCTCGAGCAGTCCGCTGTCGGCGAGATGCTGCATCTGTTCCCTTACCATCTCTTTCCAGTTGGCGTCGCAGAAGATATGGTAGATGCCGTAGATGGGAGTAGAACAGGCTGGAGTATGGCTCCAGGACGACAGGTCCTTGCGCTCGTATATTCCCAATGTACTCTTGTATATTCTCTTTAGAATGAATGTCATGATGCTGATGGATGCTTTTTAATGAGATGCAGATGATGCTTTCAAGGAATTGATGAGACGCTGGAACATGGTTTTCATGTCGTATCTTGGCGTCCAGCCGAGCTGATGCACCTTGCTGCAGGACAGACGGAGCCGGGTCATCGGAGAATAGCCCATGCCTTCTTTCAGCTGGATTACCGGCTGGATATCCGGATTGAAAGTGTTGCAGAGGAACTTCGCCATATCGATGATGGAAATGTAGGTTGACTCGTTGGCAACATTGTATGCCTCACCGTCTTCACCCTTCAGCAGGATGAAAAGGATTGCCTCGATGGCATCAACCGTATAGCAATAGCAGCGGCTCAGTTCACCGGTGGTATGGAGAACGATGTCTTCTCCGGCAATGATGTTGCGGGCAAACTGTGCGAAAACGCGGTTGTCATCTGCCGTAACTCCTGCTCCGAAGGTCTGGGCGAGGCGGGCAGTCTTGACATGCACCCCATATTCGCGGGCATAGGCATGGCATAGGCATTCGGCTGCTCTCTTGGCTACGGGATAGCTGCTGCGGGTATCTGAAAGATGGATGTAGCCCTGCTCTTCCTCGCTGAGCGGATGGGAATCATCATAGATGCTTCCATATACCTCCAGGGATGAAACATTGACGATAGAGGCGGTGTTCTGGCAGAGGGCGAAACGCAGGAGCTGGGCTGTGCCGTCGAAATCGGTCATCATGGTTTCTACCGGCTTGCTGACAAAGTATTGGGATGCAGTAGGACTGGCAAAATGCACCAGATAATCGATATGAACCTCTTGTGGCATCTCCTCTGTCTTGCTGAAATCATGCTTCAGAATCACGATGTTCTTGCCCAAAACCTCTGCAGAATGGGCATCTTCCTGAGGATATCCCAGTACCTGCTGCGCCTTTTCAGCGTTTCTTACGAAGCATACGATGGTCAGGTTCAGTCCGTGCTGTCTGTCGAGTTCTTCCAGGCAATGAACTATGCAGGAGCCCAGCAAGCCCGTAGCTCCCGTAATGCCGATGGTCTTGTTTCTCAGTTGTTCGTAAAGCGGAAAGCTTTTGGCAAAGTCTTTCCAGTCTTCCAGTTCTATTTCGTTATGTTTCATTTCTTCTCTATCTTTATCAGAAACCGAAAATCTGCTGGTTCTCATGTACCGTTACCATGGCACGGAACACAAAGAAATCGGTTGGTGTTGTAATCTTGATGTTCTCCATCGGACCGATGATGGTACCGAGTTTATAGCCGTAGTGGCTCATCATCGTACAGGAATCGATGAAGTTGTGTCTGCCTTCTTCAATCGCCTTGCGGTGTGAAGAGAGGATATCTTTCAGTCGGAAACTCTGTGGTGCTCTGGCAATCAGAGAATTGTCTCGTTCCGGAATTTCCAGCGAGTTGTCTTCCTGTTTTACGATGAAAGTCTCTGTGGCTGGTATACAGGTGATGCAGGAGCCGCATTCTTCCACCTTTCGGATATTGTCTGTAATGGTTTCCTCGGTGATGAGTGGGCGTACGCCGTCATGAATGAGCACGTTGGCATCCTTGCCGCCGGCAAATTCCTCGGCAGCACAGAGTCCGTGATAGATGGAATCCTGTCCGCTGTTGCCACCCGGTACAATCTTCACCACCTTGCTGATTTCGAACTTGCGTATCATCTTCTCCAGGAAAGGAATCCATGATTCGATGCAGGCTACGACGATGCCATCTATCTCCGGATGATTGTCGAACAATTCCAAAGTATAGATGATGATAGGTTTGCCGTTCAGTTCCAGAAACTGCTTAGGTCTTGACTTGGTGTGCATTCTGAGGCCGGAGCCTCCTGCAAAGATGACTGCTATGTTCATAAGATTCCTTTTTTAGAGAGTTATTATAAAGAATGGGGCTTTTGGGGCCGCCTATTTCATGATCTGGGTTGCCTGGTCTGACATGTAGGTGAACAGCCAGTAGCCATTCCATGCCCAGAGATACAGGGTGAGTAACCAGCAGAAATATCTCAGGATAACCTGTTTGCCCGGTGTGAGCGACTTTAACAGATAGGCGATGGCAATAGGAATGATGAATATCCAGTGGCAAGCCATGATATACATCTCGTTCAGACCGAATCCCATCACAAAATGGATGACGATGTCTAATCCTAGCCAACTCAGTACCAGGAGGAAGAATTTGTGCCGGATGCCAACCACGATGCCGATGATGAACAGCAGCGAGATGATGGCTTCGATGACATAATTGAATGCATAGTTATACTTCACGATGGTAGGGCGGTTTACGCACATATCGTCCAGGAGATAAGAGTCGTGGAGCTGGATGGATTCTCCCATCATGTTGTGAATCAGGGCATCGGTCCTGGAAGTTGACGTATCGGTCCATTTCCAGAATCCCTCCTGCTTCATCGGTTCTCCGGTATGTGCCATAACCCAGGCGTGATGGATGGAATCCTTCCGCTGCTGTTCCGGGTCCTTGGCATGTGCCTTTACCTCAATCTGCTTATCTGCATGAAACTGGGGTTCCCTTACCTCCGTATAGATAAGATAGGCAGTAGTTACCAGCAGGATGGCTGGCAGAATCATAGCCACGAGATTCTTAGGGGCGAAGACCTTCCTGCCGTTGGTAAACCAGGCTGCCAGATAGATCTTGGCAATGTTGCTGAGGGTGACTCCTCCGGTCAGGAAACTGAGGATGCCGATGGTCCAGGCAGACAGTTGGCGTCTTTCCTTCATCGCCATGCCTGCCAGATACAGCGTCATGGTCAGCATGAGGAGCGACCAGCAGAAGTGGTCGGGTACCAGCATGGATACCATCACCATACCGAAGGAATAGAGCATGGCAGAGAAAAGAATGCAGTCTTTCTTCTTCAGTTCTATGATTTCCCGGAAGATGCGGTATACGAAGATGAAGGAATAGAAGGCGCTTGCTATGAGCAGGATAGCCATGAATATCATCGCATAGTTGGTATCGCCCGAAGATATCAGTTCCTTATTGATGAGATAGAAAGGATAAAGGATGACAGCAAAGAGCGGATGGCGCGGAATCTCGAAATAGAGTTTGCCATTCGACATAAAGATATACGACCATGCATCAAAGCCGGATACATGGAAGGTTTTGGCGAACAACTGCCAGAAGCTGACGTGGTGCGCTCTGAGGAAAAGGTTGCCGTATTTGTAGAAGAACAACCCGTTGAGCAGCACGAATACCAATAGAGCCACGAGGCCCGGTATCCTTTCTTCTTTCTTTATTTTAAAAATATTCTTC
>JAJXBQ010000254.1:0-4247 GCA_021640525.1 Segatella copri | reverse complement strand
TCGCTTGGTCAGATCTGCGCCTGAATAAGCCTCAAGCAGCATATTTGATAGTCTGGCGTAACCATCATCGAGATCTGCCACATTACGCTCCTGTCCGGCAAAGTTACCTCTGCCGAAGTTGAGTATTTTTGCTGTATTTGTCATAATGACTCCTGTGGATTGATCCAGTCTTTCTACATCAGGCCTCAAAACTGTTGCAGCAGTCTTGAGGCTTTTCTTTTGTCAGCACCATGGCTACTTTCTTTGCTAGCTTTGCTAATTCCTCGTCTTCAACACCCCACTCCAGCACAGCCAGAAGCATGGCCATCTTTGGGATAAAGCTGTCTTTCCATCGCGAAATTTGCGATTCATTAATCCCTAATGCATCAGCAACCTTTCGCTGACCACGTACAGCAATTCGATTCAGGATGTTGCTTGTGATTGCATTCGCTTTCTTGCGAGTACTTGTAAGTTGCATATGTAAGTATTTCCTTAACAAATAAGAAGTTATACGCACCAACTGATGCGCGTTGTATTCCCGCATTTCGGCGGGAATAAGGACCATGACTGTTAAAGAGCAATTTGCTTATGCCGCTTTGCGATAAGCACTTTCTTGATACTTCAGGGCGCCAGCTGTAACGACTTCCAGTCGATAGGCGTCTTTCTCTGGGATGACTTCCTTCCACTGAGAAACTGCTGCATCGCTAATGCCTAACGCTTTAGCTACCGCACGCTGGGTTCCGAAGTGGTCGATAACATCTTTCTTGTACATAGACTCGCTCCGAAATTAAAGAACACTTAAATTATCTATCAAAGGAATCTTAAGTCAAGTTTATTTAAGATGTCTTAACTATGAATACACAACTGATGGGTGAGCGTATTCGCGCTCGCAGAAAAGAACTTAAGATTAGGCAGGCTGCCCTTGGCAAGATGGTTGGCGTGTCTAATGTTGCTATTTCCCAATGGGAGCGTTCTGAAACTGAGCCCAATGGCGAAAACCTATTGGCTTTAGCCAAGGCTTTACAGTGCTCCCCTGATTACTTGTTGAAAGGAGAAGATAGTCTTTCAAACATTGCCTATCACAGCAGGCATGATCCAAGAGGTTCGTATCCTCTAATTAGTTGGGTAAGCGCAGGATGTTGGATGGAAGCTGTAGAGCCATATCATAAGCGTGCAATAGATAACTGGTACGATACAACCGTAGATTGTTCAGAAGATTCGTTTTGGCTGGACGTAAAGGGTGATTCGATGACGGCTCCAGCCGGTCTTAGCATCCCGGAAGGGATGATAATACTAGTCGATCCTGAAGTAGAACCTCGTAATGGGAAGCTGGTAGTGGCAAAGCTCGAAGGAGAAAACGAGGCAACTTTCAAGAAGTTAGTTATTGATGCTGGCAGAAGGTTTCTAAAACCACTTAACCCACAATATCCGATGATTGAGATCAACGGGAACTGCAAAATCATCGGTGTAGTTGTCGATGCAAAAATAGCAAACCTTCCATAAGGGGCATTCGCCCCTTTTTTCTTTCCTTTAAAAATCAAAGCAAAACTTAAACTTCGCAATAAAATTTAAGTTTTCTTCAAAAACACCCTTGACCAATAATTAAAGAAATCTTAAATTTAAGTCATCAGCAGGACGCTGGTAGCCAAACGGAACAGATTGGCAGGCTCTTTAACATTGATGGGATTGTCCCGCCGAAATGCGGGAACCAAAGAGTAGTTGGCTTTGGGGTGACGTGAAGTGCAGCTGCACGACGGCAACCGGAAGATAAGCACCCGGCGCGTCACCGCCAAAGTCAATCATCGGAGGTCAACATGGCAGTAGTCATTACATATCTGGCTGACGATAACGCCAGAAATCGCCGCAGAGCACGCAGACAGGCTCAACGTGAGCAGGCAATGCAAGAACAGCGACTGGCGCGAAAAATTGCGCTAAAGCTCTCTGGTTGCGTCAGAGCAGACAAAGCAGCATCACTCGGAAGCCTTCGCTGCAAGAAGGCAGATGAATGCAGTGGAAGTATTTGCCTGCCAAACGTAGCCATTTACGCGGCAGGCTACCGGAAATCAAAACAACTGACGGCGAGATGATAAATTCATTTGCTAATTACTTGTTTTTGCCATGCTTATCCTGAGCGATAAGTTCATCCATAAGGCTGTCTGCCTTCCCGGCAAACCTAATGTAGCACTCATGTCTATAGCTTTCAGGGATAACGAAACGGTCGGTATCAGGATATCCAACAGCAGGAGGCCTTCGAACGAGGAGTCCTTTTTTGAGCAATGAAATTGATTCATGAGCTCCCTTTTCCGTTTGTAGCTGGTTATTAGCGGCTACAGCGAATGCCAAATACTCTCTTTCTCCAAGAGTTAATGAATCAAACAAATCTTGCACATATTTTTCTTCTTTAGATTTGCGCTTCTGAGCAGCGGATACCTCAATTCTTTCAGTCACAGCGTGATAAGCGGAATTAACAACGCCGTTAAGCACATAGCTAACGCAAAACAACAGGATGTAATACATCCAGTAATGAGGAAGGATTTCTGGATTATGCAGGTTTATCCATTCTTTTACGCTTACCGGCATAACAATAATCAATATGATCAGGATGATTAGCATATGAATCAACTGTTTAAGTGTCATTCCTTGCAGGAAAAAATGCATTAGTTCCTGCCACCATGAGTTGTTCATCGGCGTTTCTCTTTTGCTCTCTGTAGGGGTGAATAGAGTTTATCCGATTTCTCGCTGTAGGGGTACATGAGAACCACCGAGCCTGATGTGGTTAAAAGACAGGCACAATCTTTACTACCGCAATCCACTATTTAAGGTGATATATGGAAGAAGAATTTGAAGAGTTCGAAGAGCATCCTCAGGATGTGATGGAACAATACCAGGACTATCCGTATGACTACGACTATTGATACAAATCAATGGTGTGGACAATTCAAACGATGCAATGGATGCAAGCTGCAATCGGAATGCATGGTTAAGCCTGAAGAAATGTTTCCTGTAATGGAAGATGGGAAATATGTCGATAAATGGGCAATACGAACGACGGCAATGATTGCCAGAGAACTTGACAAACAGAACAACAAGGCTGCCTGATGGTAGCCTTTATCTTTGGCATAAACAACAGAATAAACACTGCACTGTGTATTCATTCCAACGAGTGAATACACGGAGCAATGTCGCTCGTAACTAAACAGGAGCCGACTTGTTCTGATTATTGGAAATCTTCTTTGCCCTCTAATGTGAGGGCGATTTTTTATCTGTGAGGATATGAACAGATGTCAAACATCAAAAAATACATCATTGATTACGACTGGAAAGCATCAATAGAAATTGAAATCGACCATGACGTAATGACAGAGGAAAAACTTCACCAGATTAATAATTTCTGGTCAGACTCTGAATACCGACTCAATAAACACGGCTCTGTATTAAATGCTGTATTAATCATGCTGGCGCAACATGCTCTGCTTATAGCAATTTCGAAAGACTTAAATGCATATGGTGTTGTTTGTGAGTTCGACTGGGATGATGGAAATGGTCAGGAAGGATGGCCTCCAATGGATGGTAGCGAAGGAATAAGAATTACCGATATCGATACATCAGGAATATTTGATTCAGATGATATGACTATCAAGGCCGCCTGAGTGCGGTTTTACCGCATACCAATAACGCTTCACTCGAGGCGTTTTTCGTTATGTATAAATAAGGAGCACACCATGCAATATGCCATTGCAGGGTGGCCTGTTGCTGGCTGCCCTTCCGAATCTTTACTTGAACGAATCACCCGTAAATTACGTGACGGATGGAAACGCCTTATCGACATACTTAATCAGCCAGGAGTCCCAAAGAATGGATCAAACACTTATGGCTATCCAGACTAAATTCACTATCGCCACTTTTATTGGCGATGAAAAGATGTTTCGTGAAGCCGTCGACGCTTATAAAAAATGGATATTAATGCTGAAACTGAGATCAAGCAAAAGCATTCACTAACCCCCTTTCCTGTTTTCCTAATCAGCCTGGCATTTCGCGGGCGATATTTTCACAGCTATTTCAGGAGTTCAGCCATGAACGCTTATTACATTCAGGATCGTCTTGAGGCTCAGAGCTGGGCGCGTCACTACCAGCAGATCGCCCGTGAAGAGAAAGAGGCAGAACTGGCAGACGACATGGAAAAATGCCTGCACCAGCACCTGTTTGAATCGCTATGCGGCTTTGTTGAATAAATCAGATTTCGGGTAAGTCTCCCCCGTAGCGGGTTG
>JAJXBQ010000027.1:0-20368 GCA_021640525.1 Segatella copri | reverse complement strand
AACTTTCAGGGTGCAAAGATACAAAAAAGAACTCAATAAACGGCTTTTTTTATTAAGAAAGTTTACTTTTATAGTTTTTTTAATCGATATTTCTTGTTATTTTGGGTATTTTTATTACTTTTGCAACCTAAATTTTACAAACTCTTGACTATATAATGAAGAAAAAGATACTTTTCATCATGAATCCGATTTCAGGAACAGCCAGCAAGGCGGCAGTTCCCAGTCTGATAGATTCTGTTTTGGATAAAGAGCTTTTTGAGTACGAGATAAGAATGACTGAAAGAGCTGGGCACGCTTCGGAAATTGCTACCGAAGCGAAGAACAACCATGTAGATGTGGTTGTGGCGGTTGGCGGCGATGGAACCGTCAACGAGGTGGCCCGCTCGCTGGTTCACTCCGATACTGCCCTCGGCATTCTGCCATGCGGTTCGGGCAACGGATTGGCAAGACATCTGCTGCTCCCGATGAACCTGAAGAAATGCATCGAGGTCATCAACCAATGCCAGATTAGAGATCTGGATTATGGTGTCATCAACGACCACCCGTTCTTCTGCACCTGCGGCATGGGCTTTGACGCTTTCGTCAGCATGAAGTTTGCCGAGAGCGGCAAGCGTGGTCCTATCACTTATGCTGAAAATATCCTGCGCGAGGGATTGAAGTATAAGCCTGAGACTTACACCCTGGAGGACGAGACGGGCACCAAGCAGTATAAGGCGTTCCTCATTTCCTGTGCCAACGCATCTCAGTATGGCAACAATGCCTATATTGCCCCTCAAGCATCCATGAGCGATGGTTTGATGGATGTCGTCATCATGGAACCATTCGATGTAATCGAGGCGCCTCAGGTAAGTTTCGACATGTTCAACAAGACGTTGGACAAGAACTCGAAGATCAAGTCATTCCGCTGCAAGAAGCTCCATATCACCCGCAGTCAGCCCGGCGTAATCCATTATGATGGCGACCCTGTCATGACGGGTGCAGAGATTGACGTTCATCTGGAAGAAAAGGGAATCAAGATGGTGGTGAACCCGTTTGCGAACAAGAACGACCGCAAGCCGAACATGATTCAGTCTGCCTTTGCCGATTTCTTCAACGACATCAATGCCGTGCGCGATGATATCCATAAAGACATCCAGCGCCAGAGCAAAAGAGTAGAAGCTATCAGCAAACTGGTGCAGAAGAAGCTGAACCTTTAAGGGAATGTTGAGTGTTGAATGTTGAGTGTTGAATTTAGAGGGAGTGTTCATTCAACATTCAACACTCAACATTCAACATTCCTCAAAGGTAGAATTCTTCCGTTATTTTCCTATACCATTCCGAGCGGTTTCCCTGCGAATCCATCATCGTTTCAACATGCTCTTCATAAGGCGAAATGCGATGCTTTGCAAAACTCAGCATAAAGCGCTTTGGCTGCTTGCGCTCTACCGTCTTCACACCACACTTCCGTATAAGATAAAAACCTAATATACAAGACTCTGCAACAAACTGCTCCACTACTTCTACGGGAACAATTGCAGAGAAAATACCATCATCAGAAAGTAACCGTTTTACACCCGCAAACAAATCACGGAACGGAAGACTGTCCGTATGTCTCGCCATCGTCCTCTTACTGTCCGGATTTTTCAAGCTATCTACAAAGAACGGAGGATTGCTCACTATCGCATCAAAAACACCGGCAGCCTTCAAACCTTCAGCAGTTTCCGATGCACCACCATCAGCCTTCAAACCTTCAGCAGTTCCAGAAGCCTCAGCAGCTTCCGAAGCTCCCCCGAAATCCTGCAGTCTGCAGCATTCTATTTCCACCCTGTCGCGAAACGGACTTGCCATCACATTCTCCCTCGCCTGTCCGCAAGCATCAGCATCCATATCAATCCCCACGACTTCAGCCTCAGGAAAACGCTGCGCCATCATGAGCGAAATCAGTCCCGTTCCGGAACCGATGTCCAGAATCCGCCTGCCACCTTGCGCCCAGGCACCCAGCAAAACGCCGTCAGTTCCCACTTTCATGGCACAACGGTCTTGCTCTATTTCAAACTGTTTAAATCGAAAATTACCCATAAATTCTTCTGTCTCTTTACAGAAGAAAACGAATGCGCCGCCGATTTATTTTATCGCAAACAGCAGAAATTGACGCTTCTACCTGCAAAAAACAGCTACTTACATCTATAAAAACGGGTACTAATATATAGAAAAAGCACTTTTATTATTAAATAATCTATCATCTTCCACGATATTTCATAAAAAATGAGTACCTTTGCACGGAAAATAGAAATCATAACAAAATGGATAATAGAAGAACAAGTACCCGAATACAAATGATTGCAGACTACGAGGGCGACCCGAAAACCCTGATCGAAGACCAGGAAGAAGGCTTGTACCCTACCCTCTGCATGCGAGATATTGTAGTTTTCCCTACCAACATGACCCCTATCGTTGTGGGTAGAAAAGAAAGTCTGAATCTCGTCCGGATGCTGGAAAAGAAACCAGACACCATATTCTGTGTATTCTGCCAGAAGAACAAAGATACAGAATCGCCCTACGAAGAAGACCTCTACCCTGTAGGTGTCTTCGCCAAACTCATTAAGGTGATCAAGATGCCTGGCACAGAGCAGATGAGCATCATCATCCAGGGTCTGGGCAGATGTCAGATGAAACATCTCGTTCAAAAAGAGCCTTACACGGTAATTGATGTAAAAAGTCTTCCGGAGAAATGGCCTGACGAGAACAACGATGAACTCTTCAGAATGCTCTACGAGAACTTCCATTACGAAGCGACAGACTATATCAAATCAAGCGCCAACTATACTGATGAGGCCATCCAAGCCATCAACGAACTCTCGAGCATTCACATGCAGTGCAACTTCATGTGCTCCCTCCTCCCTTTCTCCATCGAGGATAAAATCAAGATGCTGAAAGAGGAAAATCTCAGCGAGCGCATCATGATTGCCATCAGATCCCTGAACAAGGTGCGCCATCTGCTACGCATACAGACTGAGATTGAGAACAAAACCCACTACGACCTCGATGAACAGCAGAAGGAATACTTCCTCAAGCAGCAGATCAAGAACATCAGGGAAGAACTGGGAGAAGGCAACGCCAGTCCGGAGAAGAAGGAGATTCTGGAGAAGGCGAAACAGAAGAACTGGAGCGAAGAGACAGCCAAGATCTTCAAGAAAGAAATTGCCAAGCTCGACACCCTGAACCCGCAGAGTCCTGACTATTCGATACAGATAGGATTCCTGCAGACCATGGTAGATTTGCCTTGGAACTCCTACACCCAGGACGACCTCAGTCTGACCCGTGCCAAGCGCATTCTGAACCACGACCACTACGGCATGGAGAATGTGAAGGAGCGCATCCTGGAATTCCTCGCCGTAAGAGCACTGAACGGCGGCGGCAAGAGTCCTATCCTCTGCCTCTACGGTCCTCCGGGCGTAGGAAAGACCAGTCTGGGCAAGAGCATCGCAGCAGCCATGAAGCGCAAGTATGTACGCATGTCGCTGGGCGGTCTGCACGATGAAGCCGAAATCCGCGGTCACCGCCGCACCTATGTGGGAGCCATGCCGGGCCGCATCATCAAGAACATGCTGAAGGCAGGCAGCAGCAATCCGGTCTTCATCCTCGACGAGATTGACAAGGTGGCGCAGAGCAATTTCAACGGCGACCCTGCATCAGCCCTGCTCGAAGTGCTGGACCCGGAACAGAACAATGCCTTCCACGACAACTATCTCGATATGGATTACGACCTCTCCAAGGTGCTCTTCATCGCCACAGCCAATGACCTGAGCGTCATTCCGCGTCCGCTCCTCGACCGTATGGAGCTGATAGAGGTAGGCGGCTACATCACCGAAGAGAAGACAGAGATTGCCAAGCGCCATCTCGTACCGGAAGAGCTGGAAAGCACCGGACTCGACAAGGTTTCGCCGAAGGTAAGTTTCAACAAGAATGCCCTCGAGTTCATCATCGAGCACTACACCCGGGAGAGCGGCGTAAGACAGCTGAAGAAACAGATTGACAAGAGTCTGCGCAAGATGGCTTACAAACTTGCCTGCAACCAGGAGCTGAAGAACTACACCATCACCCCTGCCGAAGTAAAAGACCTGCTGGGCAATCCGCCTTTCAACCGCGACATCTACCAGGGCAACGACTATGCAGGAGTGGTAACCGGACTTGCCTGGACCTCAGTGGGCGGCGAAATTCTCTACATCGAAACCTCGCTCAGCAAGGGCAAGGCAGGCAAGCTCACCCTGACTGGAAATCTGGGCGACGTGATGAAGGAATCAGCCATTATCGCACTGGAATACGTCAAGTCGCACATCGACCTGCTGCAGGTAGACTACCGCATCTTCGAGCAGTGGAACATCCACATCCACGTGCCAGAGGGAGCCACCCCGAAAGACGGTCCTTCTGCCGGAATCACCATCGCCACCAGCATCGCCTCAGCCATCACCCAGCGCAAGGTACGTGCCAACACAGCCATGACCGGCGAGATTACCCTCCGCGGCAAAGTGCTCCCGGTAGGCGGAATCAAGGAGAAGATTCTGGCAGCCAAGCGGGCAGGAATCAAGCACATCGTGATGTGCAGGGAGAACCAGAAGAACGTAGAGGAAATACCGGAGAAATATCTCAAGGGCGTAGACTTCCACTATGTAGAGAATGTGGCTGACGTCTGGCAGTTCGCGCTGACCGACGAGAAGGTGAAAAACCCGACAGACTTCAGCATTGAGGAAAATGATAAAAAAGAATAGAAATGAAATTTGAATTACAAGTAACAGATAAAGCAAGCGATGCGCGTACAGGCATCATCACCACCGACCACGGACAGATCAAGACCCCAATCTTCATGCCCGTAGGAACCGTAGGAAGCGTGAAGGGCGTCCACTTCGAGGAACTCAAGAAGCAGGTCATGGCACAGATCATCCTCGGAAACACCTATCACCTCTACCTGCGCCCAGGTCTTGACGTCATCAGGGCAGCAGGCGGCTTGCACAAGTTCAACGGCTGGGACCGTCCTATCCTCACCGACAGCGGCGGCTTCCAGGTCTTCTCGCTCACCGGCATCCGCAAGCTCAAGGAAGAAGGCTGCGAGTTCCGCTCCCACATCGACGGCAGCAAGCACTTCTTCACACCGGAGAATGTGATGGACACCGAGCGCATCATCGGAGCCGACATCATGATGGCCTTCGATGAATGTCCACCGGGACAGAGCGATTACCAGTACGCCAAGAACAGCCTCATGCTCACCCAGCGCTGGCTAGACCGCTGCATCAAGCGGTTCAACGAAACCGAGCCCCTCTACGGCTATCAGCAGAGTCTCTTCCCTATCGTTCAGGGCTGCACTTTCCCGGACCTGCGCCGCGAAGCTGCCAAATACATTGCCGACAAGGGAGCCGACGGAAATGCCATCGGCGGACTTGCCGTAGGAGAGCCTACCGAGGTGATGTATGAGATGATAGAAGTAGTGAACGAAATCCTGCCGAAAGACAAGCCGAGATATCTGATGGGCGTAGGAACCCCGCAGAACATCCTCGAAGCCATCGAGCGCGGCGTAGACATGTTCGACTGTGTAATGCCGACCCGCAACGGCCGCAACGCCATGCTCTTCACCTATCAGGGCACGATGAACATGCGCAACAAGAAGTGGGAGAAAGATTTCAGTCCGGTAGATCCAGATGGCTGCGACATCGACCTCGTAACCACGAAGGCCTACCTCCACCACCTCTTCAAGGCACAGGAGTTGCTGGCGATGCAGATAGCCAGCATCCACAACCTCTCTTTCTATCTGCGCCTCGTGACCGATGCCCGCCATCATATCGAGCAGGGCGATTTCGTGGCATGGAAGAATTCCATCATCGACCAGCTTGGCCGAAGAATTTAAGTAAGCAAGCATCATGAAAGATTTTAAGAAAATAAGAAAACACCGCCGGCTCTACCGCACCCGCCGATGGGCTTCCCGCAAGTTCGGGTGGCTCATCAGGGCTGTGCGCTGGCTGGCTCACAAGCTCCGGTTCCTGCGCATATTCCGGTTTCTCAACCCGTTCAGATACATCAAGAAGCTCGACTGGTACATTATCAAGAAGTTTCTGGGCTACTATTTCTTCTCCATCGCCCTGATCATCTCCATCGCCATCGTCTTCGACTTCAACGAGAACCTGTCAAAATTCACAGAGCACCATGCACCGGCGCGCGCAATCATCTTCGATTACTACGCCAACTTCGTGCCCTATTTTGCCAACCTCTTCAGTGCGCTGTTCGTGTTCGTGGCGGTCATTCTCTTCACCACCAAGCTGGCAAGCAATTCCGAAATCATCGCTATCCTGGCGTCGGGAGTATCCTTCAAGCGTCTCCTTCGCCCATACATGATTACCTGCGTGCTGCTCTCAGCCCTCTCCTTCGGACTCTCAGCCTACGTCATTCCCCACGGAACCGTTATCAGGCAGAACTTCGAGACGATGTACAAGAACAAGAAGAAGAATACCAGTGCCGAGAATGTACAGCTGCAGGTAGACAAGGGAGTGATTGCCTATATGCAGCATTACGACAACAGCATGAAACGCGGCTACGGATTCTGTCTCGACAAGTTTCAGGACAAGAAACTCGTAAGCCACCTTACAGCGATGGAAATCCAGTACGACACCATTTCCGACAGCAAGTATCACTGGCAACTGAGCAACTGGAAAATCCGCAAGCTCCAGGGCATGAAGGAGCATATTACGAGCGGAGCCCAGAAGGACACCACCATCATGATGGAACCTACCGACCTGGTCTATTCCAAGGGTCAGCAGGAAACCTTCACCAGTCCTGAGCTCCGCGATTACATCTCCAAGCAGATCAACCGCGGTTCGGGCAACGTAGTGCAGTACGAGGTAGAATACCACAAGCGCATCGCCTCTTCCTTCGCCTCATTCATCCTCACCATCATCGGCGTCTCCCTCTCAGCCCGCAAGCGCAAGGGCGGCATGGGAGCAGCATTGGGCGTAGGACTTGCGCTGAGTTTCGGCTACATCATGCTGCAGACGGTTTCTGCCACCTTCGCCATCCAGGCCAATTTCCCGCCTGTGCTGGCAGCGTGGCTCCCCAACTTCCTCTTCGCCATCGTAGCCTACTTCTGCTACCGCAAGGCACCAAGGTAAAATCAGAACCGGTTATCATAACCCGGTAATTGGATTTTGAGGGAAAAAGTCAACATTAAAAAATTGGATTTTGAGGTAAAAAGTCAACATTCAACATTCAACATTCAACATTAAAAAAAAATGTATTTCGACGAATTAGATTTAAACGACAACGTGCTCGACGCATTATATGACATGCGCTTCGACACATGCACTCCAGTACAGGAAAAGTGCATTCCAGAGATATTAGAAGGTCACGATGTCTTGGGTGTAGCCCAGACCGGAACCGGAAAAACCGCAGCCTATCTGCTCCCAGTATTGAGCAAGCTCGATGACGGCGGTTATCCTAAAGACGCCATCAACTGCGTCATCATGTCACCAACCCGCGAGCTCGCCCAGCAGATAGACCAGGCGATGCAAGGCTTCGGCTATTACCTGCAGGGCGTGAGCAGCGTAGCCGTATACGGCGGCAACGACGGCAACCGTTACGATCAGGAGTTGCGCAGCCTCCGCATGGGCGCCGATGTAGTCATCGCCACCCCGGGCCGCCTCATCTCCCATATCTCTCTGGGCAATGTAGACCTCAGCAAGGTAAGCTTCTTCATTCTCGACGAGGCCGACCGCATGCTCGACATGGGTTTCTCAGAAGACATCAAGACCATCGCGGCAAAACTGCCAAAGACCTGCCAGACCATCATGTTCTCGGCAACCATGCCTGAGAAGATAGAAGAACTGGCTAAGACCCTGCTCAAAAATCCGGTAGAAATCAAACTTGCCGTCAGCAAGCCAGCCGAGAAAATCAAGCAGGAAGCATACGTATGCTACGAAACCCAGAAGATGACCATCCTCAAGGACATCTTCAAGGCGGGCGACCTGAAGCGTGTCATCGTCTTCAGCGGCAGCAAATTCAAGGTGAAGCAACTCGCAGCTTCCCTCCAGCAGATTGGAGTAAACTGCGGAGCCATGCACAGCGACCTGGAACAGGCTGAGCGCGATGATGTGATGTTCAAGTTCAAGAGCGGACAGTATGATGTTCTCGTAGCTACCGACATTGTGGCGCGCGGAATCGACATCGATGACATTGAGATGGTCATCAATTACGATGTTCCTCACGATACAGAAGATTACGTTCACCGCATAGGCCGTACAGCCCGTGCCAACCGCGATGGTAGAGCCATCACCTTCGTGAGCGAAGAAGACCAGTACTGGTTCCAGCAGATAGAGAAGTTCCTGGAGAAGGTGGTAGACAAAATGCCTCTCCCTGAGGGATGCGGCGAAGGTCCTGAATACATCAAGCTCAACAAGCCGAAGAAGAAAGGCGCAAACGGAAGAAACAACAGACGCGGTAACGGCAGAAACGGCGAGGCCGGAAAGAACAACGCCAAGAACCGCCGACAGAAAGACCGCGACCAGACTTCTCACAAGCGCAAGCCAAACAAGCCAAACGAGCGTCAGGAAAAAGCACCACGCAACAACGAACAGCAGCCTCAGCAGGGTAACAGGCAGCAGAACGCAAAGCAGCAGCCACAGCAGGGTAACAGGCAGCAGAACGCAAAGCAGCAGCCACAGCAGGGTAATAAGCAGCAGAACGCAAAGCAGCAGCCACAGCAGGGTAACAGGCAGCAGAACGCAAAGCAGCAGAACAGAAAGCCAGCCCAGCCAGGGGAGCAGCCAAAGAACAGCAACAGCCAGAAGCGCCGCAATAACAGCAATAACAGCAACCAGCAGCGCCCAGGCAACGAGAACAATGTTCGCCCAGGCAGCAACGGCCGTGGCAGAGGCGTAGCCCAGAAAAAGGGCGACAAGCCGGCTGCACGCAAGCACACCCCTATCGTAAATCCACAGAAGCAAGAAAACGCTGTGAAGAAATTCATCAAGCGCATCTTCGGATTCAAGAAATAGGTAAATAATCATCTTTTTAAAAAAGGAAAGAGGAATGATGAAAGAGCTACCCCTCACTCCGCTCATGACCATCAGCCTCACACTGACGATCGGAATCATCATAGCCAAATGGGGCTATGATGATTTCAATATGCCCTTCTGGCTCATCATCTCCATCATTTCATGCGCCCTTGGCAGCATCATCTTTTTCCTTACTGAGTTCTTAAGCCAAAAAACTTACTTCAGCAGGAACCACCAGTTTCTCATCTTCTCCCAATGCGTGATGATTCATTTATGCATCCTGAGCCTTGGGGCTTTTCTTACCTGTAAGCAAATAGCTGATTCCCAAACCTCTACACAACTGAAAAACTGGCAGGAACTGTCTTACCTCACACGGGCAAAAATCAATACCGAACGCTATAAAAGCAATATTGAAAGCAAACTGGTTTCCCTTCACGTAAAACAGCAAGACTATGCAGTCATCGCAGCCATGGCGCTGGGCGACAAGAGCGCACTCGACTCGAACACCCGAAACAGTTACTCCATTTCCGGAGCCAGTCACATCCTGGCAGTAAGCGGACTTCATATAGGCATTATCTTCCAGCTTTTCATCTTTCTGCTAGGCGGCAGAAAGTACTCAGTTTACACCATCATCCTGTCCCTCCTCTCCATCTGGACCTACGTTTTTCTCATAGGATTGCCGGCAAGTGCAGTCCGTGCAGCCATCATGCTTTCAGCCTACAGCTTAAGTTTAGCTTTCCATCGTACCGGTCTGCCGCTCAACACATTAGCCTCGGCTTATGTATTTATGCTCTTCATCAGTCCGCTCTACCTTTTCGAGTTGAGTTTCCAGCTTTCGTTCCTGGCTGTAGCCTCTATTCTGCTGTTCTTCACACCCCTTTACTCCCTCCTCCCCATCCGCAGCCGTTTCATCCGTTGGGCATGGGGACTCCTTTGCGTTTCACTGGCAGCCCAGATAGGAACCCTTCCGGTCATCGTCTACACCTTCGGCAGAATATCGTGCTATTCACTTCTCACCAATTACATCGCCATTCCCGCAGCAACCCTCATCCTATATCTTGGAGCAGCCTTAATCCTGTTCTCCCCACTCACGTTATGGACGCCCATAGCACCGGTTGTCGCCCCACTCATCAGCCTTACATCAGGCGCCCTGACCAGCATCACCCAGTTTTTGAATACAGCCATAAGACTGATCAGCATGCTGCCTGGAGCAAGCATCGAAAACGTAAGAATCAGCCTGCCTCAGGTAATCGGTCTCTACGCTATCATCCTGCTCATTTATGCCCTATGGCGCAGGATAGATAAACAGAAGTCGTCAGAATGCAAGATTCCCTAAAACAGAGATAAAGGCTTAAACCCCGAAAAACGTCTCTTATATAATAAGGTGTGCGTACACAAATGCGCTACAAAACGTGGCTAAAAATGTTAAAAAATAACTTTTTTCTACTTTTTCTGCATTTTTTCTTTCTTTTTGTTGGTGTTTTCAAGAAAAACATGTATCTTTGCAAGCAGAAATTAAAAATAAGAATTTAAACACAATAAAAGATTAAAGATTATGAAAGCATCTGAAGTAATCGCGAATCTCCAAAGAAGATTCCCAAATGAGCCTGAGTACATTCAGGCAGTTAGTCAGGTTCTCGGTACTATCGAGGAAGAGTACAACAAGCACCCAGAGTTTGAGAAGGCAAACCTCATCGAGCGTCTCTGCATTCCAGACCGCATCATCCAGTTCCGCGTATCTTGGGTAGATGATAAGGGCAACGTACAGACTAACATGGGTTACCGCGTACAGCACAACAACGCGATTGGCCCTTACAAGGGAGGTCTTCGCTACCACAAGTCAGTAAACTTGGGTATTTTGAAGTTCTTGGCTTTCGAGCAGACATTCAAGAACTCTCTTACTACTCTCCCAATGGGTGGTGCTAAGGGTGGTTCAGACTTCTCTCCACGTGGCAAGAGCAACAACGAGGTAATGCGTTTCTGCCAGGCTTTCATGACAGAGCTTTATCGTCACATGGGTCCAGACGAGGATGTTCCAGCTGGTGACATCGGTGTAGGTGGCCGTGAGGTAGGTTACCTCTTCGGAATGTACAAGAAGTTGACACACCAGTTCCAGGGCGTCTTGACCGGTAAGGGTCAGGAGTTCGGCGGTTCATTGATTCGTCCTGAGGCTACAGGTTACGGTAACGTATACTTCCTCTGCAACATGCTCGCTACCAAGGGTATTGACATCAAGGGCAAGACTGTTTTGGTTTCTGGTTCAGGTAATGTAGCCCAGTACACTATGGAGAAGTTGCTCCAGTTGGGTGCTAAGCCAGTTACATGTTCAGATTCAGACGGTTACATCTACGACCCAGACGGAATCGACCGCGAGAAGCTCGATTACATCATGGAGCTCAAGAACGTAGAGCGTGGCCGTATCAAGGAGTATGCAGAGAAGTATGGTGTAAAATATGTTGCAGGTGCTAAGCCTTGGTTTGAGAAGGCAGACATCGCTCTCCCATCAGCTACTCAGAACGAAATCAACGAGGAGGCAGCCAAGGCCCTCATCGCCAACGGCGTTATTGCAGTAAGCGAGGGTGCTAACATGCCATCTACTCCAGAGGCTATCAAGGTATTCCAGGATGCTAAGATTCTCTACTCTCCAGGTAAGGCAGCCAACGCAGGTGGTGTTGCAGTATCAGGTCTTGAGATGAGCCAGAACTCAGAGCGTCTGAAGTGGTCTCGTGAGGAGGTTGATGCTAAGCTCCACGACATCATGAACGATATTCACGCTAACTGCGTGAAGTATGGTACTGAGCCAGACGGTTACGTAAATTACGTAAAGGGTGCAAACGTAGCCGGCTTCCTGAAGGTAGCTAAGGCTATGATGGCTCAGGGCATTGTATAAGACATCTTTTATTTTTGGTGATGATTAAAATTCATTCCAGAGTATTTATTAAATATCAAATAGCGGGTCTGTGAAAGATCCGCTATTTTTTGTGTTTACTCCTTCCCCCACTCCTTCTTTACATCAAAGCAGGGGCAGGCTTTGTTGGCAAATTCATTATGACCATGAATCGTGGCTAATGGATATTCCTCCTTCAGCTGCTCGATGAGGCTCCGCATTGCCGCTTTCTGTTCTCGGGTTCTTGTATCCTTCGGCTTACCTTTCTTTGATAAGCCGCCGATGTAGCAAATGCCTATACTGATGGAATTATGGCCCTTGCAATGGGCGCCAACCTCCTCTATCGCACGGCCTACATGAATGCTGCCGTCACGATAAATCACGAAATGATAACCTATGCAGCGCATTCCGCGCTCCCGGTGCCAGCGGTCAATATCCGCTACGGTGAAGTTGCGACCTTCCTTGGTCGCACTGCAATGAATGATGATTTCCTTTATCTTACGCATGATATTGAAGATTAATTATTGAAAAATAAGCAGATAATTGAGGGGGATTTCGTCAACCCCCCAATCCCTGATAAACAAATTGATTCTGCACGGTAGATGCTTTTTCTTCATCCTCTTGAATTCCTCATTCAACAACTGGCAAAATTCATTATAGCATTCTTCTGATTGCGTAACGATTCCGGTATAATGAGACTTGCCCAGAATGATACTCTTGTTTCTCAGACGTAGCGGACCGTTGCCAGGCACGAAGCGAGCTCTGCGCCTAACAGTACGGGGCACGTAATTGGATCTTAACAGAATAACAGGCTTGATAACAATTTCATATTTCCCTCTTTCATACTTATTTTTCTTCTTTGTCTCCGACACCTTCTTTTGCTTGGTAGGAATGAGAGAAATCTTATAACGTCCTGCTGGCAAATGACGGTTAGGACGTTCTAAGGTGTCGCAGAAAATCTTGCCACCTATAACCATTGTGCCATCCACACTCCATGGAGTGAAGCGACGGCGGAATATATTGATGTTCATGATAATTTACAATTAATAATTGATAATGAATAATTGGATCAAGGCCGGCCATTAAGGCTGATTTAAGAACCGAAAACTTAATGACCCTTAATGACCTTGACCCTTAATGACACCCTCTTTAGACTGTAGGAGAAACTTTCTGATAGCGCATGTCAGGTAATACACAGATTAACCCCTGACGTTTCCAGTTTTTCAGCATCTGTTTTACCGTCTCATGGGTGGCTGTTGCTCCCTTAACTGCAATGCTCTGCTGCTCTGCCTGCTCAAAGGTGAAAGTTACGTCCAGCCGCTCAAAGATGGAATCATTCTTACCTCTGCGACTTCTGTCGTAAGCAGACTGACTGCAATAATTCTTGGATGAGAACGCATCCTCTATGCGACTACGGAAGAAGTAGAGTGCATTATCCAACTGATAATCTGCCAGGATATTGAAGGCTTCGAGCATGGTTGGTGTCTGCGTCTTTACGAGCATTCCCTTCCACAAATCAGGTGACTCCTTCAGCTGTTTCTCGGCTCCATTGAAACCATGCTTCTGAATCAGCGTTTCCAGAACCTTGCAGAGCATGATGCAGGTCATCATTCTCATCGTGGTTGGACAGATACGGAAACGCTGGCGGGCTTTCACCTTGTCGTCATTTTTCATCGTTTCCAGTCTTATCTGTTCCAGCCATTCCCTACCCTTATCCTCCAGCTTGGGCAGAACCACCTCACCGGTCAGCAAAGGCAGAAGATGAGCTATCTGAATAATGCGGTCGCGCTGACGTTCGTTCATAACATACATGTTGTCAGAAAGTGGAGTGAAGGTATTATCGGGCGTTTTTGCCACGATGATACGGCTTTGGAAACCATCCGTATAATTGCTTACCACACGATAGAGCGCATCAGGCGTTCCACACATCACCACGTTCCATAACAGTCTGTCTATATGAACATTCACTGCATCCGCACTTCTAGCTTCACGCTCATAGCTTGTTCCGTCGTAAGCCTGTCTTAACATAACGGAAAAGTCGCTCATCGCCGATTTCCACTTCTGCGCTACGGTGTCAGCTTCCGGAGTAAACGAGAAGGCGTGCTTGCCTTCTGTGTTAGCCAGTCGTTCAGCCAGATTTGCCACCGTATTGTTCAGTGTCAAGCATCTTACAGGCAGTTTCGGCTCTTCCGGCTGCTCCTTCTTGTTCTTGGCTGCACGTTTCTTGGCTCGCCATTCATCCTCCTTCTGCAGATACATTTTGTCCATTTCCTTCACTTCCGAAGTCCATGCGTCAATCACGGGGTCAATACTACCCTTGCCAGATGCAAAATCTCCGGCGATATAGGAGATGAGGTTCAGCGAGTTCATCTTGCCATGAATGGAAACCTTCACGCCCGTTGCGAGCATTCCGATGGCAGGACAGATGGCTGTGATTACAGGCAGTGCCAGTGCCGGACCCACTGCGCTGATGGAATCCCGAATGCCTTGCGGCAACTTAGGCAGCGCATTATAATAGAACAGATCATCCTTGGCGTTAGCCTCGTCCAGCGCATTAACCAGCGCCTCATTGTCAGCCGCCGAACCACCACCCGCATTTCCCTGCTTCATTCGTTCCTGACGGATGGCAGAGAGCACATCCTTCAGTCGCTTAGGCATTTGCGTGATTTTCTCGTTCAATGCCGAGTTGATGCAAGCCATCTTTTCCTGTTCTGGAAACCCATCGTAGCAGGGAATAATCTGAGCCAGCAGATTGCGGTCAAAACCACAGATGTGGCGCAGGTTCACAGCCAGCTCAAAGGTCAGCGTATTGCGGTTGGAGCGCATCGGCTCCTGCCCATCATTATACATCTGCCACCACTTCTTAATGATTTCCCTATAAGGAATCCCGAGATAATTGTCCTGAGCAGCAGAAGTAGTTGAAGTAGAAGAAGTTGACGCAGTAGAAGAAGTTGACGCAGTAGAAGAAGTTGACGCAGCAGAGGCAGAAGCAGCAGAAGTAGAAATTCTCGAATTCTTAAATTCCTGCCCCTTAAAAACCCCTTGAGAATCCTTCTTGAATTCTTCCTTCCAAGGCTCATAATGCTTGTTCGCCTTGTGCGCTCCTTCCGGCAGTTCCTCGTTTCCGTATCTTTCACGCTCTTCCAGCACTTTCCCTTCAGCAGCCACGGCAGCCTCATCGTATTCATCCTTGAAGAGCCGTGGCGAAAGGAAGAGCAAATCTTCGTCATCCGATGTGGTCGTGAAGTAAACCCGGTTAATGTCGTGAGCCGAAGTATCCATTTCGCACTTGAGCATCGTAGCAATTCGTACCTGATTCTCCAGAACCGTCTTGCCCTTTTCGCGCTCAAAAACCGCATGTCCGCCTTGTCGTGCGCTGCGTTCAAGCATCAGAAGTCCGTACTTGTCCGGTTCCTTCAGCAGCAGCTTGGCAGCCTTGGCAAAAGCCTCCGGCTCATCCATATCAAACCCGAAAGCACCGCTTGGCAGTTTCATTCCCTTCACCACCCCTTGCGGATAATGGCCGGAATAATTAAACTGCACCAGTCTCCGTTTCGCAGCATCGTTTCCGGCACGAGCCAGACGAAGATTCGCCTTCTGCTCATTGCTTCCACGCAGCTGCTTATACTCCTCTTCCGAGGTGATGGAGCGGGCAACCTTGTGCCCATTCTCCACCTTAATTAAATAACAACTCATCTATCTGTTTCTACTTATCGTTTTAAGTTGAATACAAAATCCTAATGTTTCAGTTGGTAATCCACTACCGCATCAGCACCTTCAGCTGCCTCAACAGCCAGCGTTTGGGAGATGTTGATTCCCTCATGACAGAACACCTTTAAGGTAAGCTGAACAGCACCGTCCTTGGTCTTGCTCACACGACCATGCGCCAGTTTCTTAATCAGTTCCGACTGAGTTCTGAGGCGGTGCTGAACCACGAAATCAAATGTTCCGTCAGGCATTTGCTGAGCCACGCCCATCGAACGGAATCGAGGAACCTTATTCACCCCCGATTCCTGAGGACTGAAGAGGAAATACTGCTTAGCATCATAGTAAGCCATTCCACCCAACTGCACATGCTGGCAGTCATTATTATTCACCTGCTGGTTCTGAACATTATTCTGAGCATTGTTCTGAACCTTGTTTACTTTCTTAACCATAATCTGAATTGAATTTTAGGAGAAGAAACATCCGGATTGTTGCGCGCTTTACCATGGAAAATCCTCCTCTGTTTCAACTCAGTTAATAACTAAAAAAAGCTTTTGCAAATATGCCCCACACGCCCTGAACCAACGGTCACCGGCCGAAGGGAAAGGTAAAGGGCAGAAGCTCCTAGCCCAGGGCAACGCCCTGGGTTATTATGGACGCAAAACTGTCGCCCTGTAAGGGCAAAAGCTTTAAAATATCAAGCATTACCCCTTTACCTTTTCAATGTCCGTAACCAGAATATCCTGATAAACCTGACCATTGTGCTCATGGGTAGTAAACCGGAGCGTAACAGCCACCAGCTCTCCAGCCGCATACTTACATTGCGCCATATTGCCGAGCATTGCCGCAGCGTACTGGTTCTCATACTTGCCGCCCATCTCCTGGAGAACGATGTTGCATTTCATCATCTGTCCGTTCTCACTTTTCTGACTCTGCACAGCGAAGGTCTCGCCCTGCTGCACCACTCTCATAATCTGAGTATACATATAATATAAATGTACGAAGGGGATTCAAGAACACTAAACAATTCAGCGTTGTCTTGTTTCTTCGACGCTGCAAAAGTACTGCGAAAACAAAGGCAAAACAATCCCTTTCCCACAACTCCCCCGAAAAACCCACGTATTTGGGAAAAATCGGGCATTTCTTGGGAAAAAGTAAGAAGAAGAAGGAAACGAGAGTCAAAAGTAAAGAAAAAGAGAAAATCATTCCCCTTTTCCTAATAAAAAAAACTCATTTTTCCCATCGTTGGGAAAAATCGTGGGAATCTTGGGAAAAATCACCCCCACAACCAACATTTTAACACTCCAAATATTTATAATTCGAAAAAAATGCTTATTTTTGCACTACAATTCAGTTAAAACGTTTAAAAGGAGATGGATATGAAACGGATAGAAGAACGATATATTAGCTTGCTTACCGATTTTGGTTTTAAGCGTATCTTTGGAACAAAGCCTAACAAGGATTTGCTCATCAATTTTTTGAATTCACTGTTTGATGGTTTTCAGGTCATCAAGGATGTGAAGTACTTAAATAGTGAGCACGTTGGTGATGTTTTTGCCGAGCGCAAGGCCATCTTTGATGTATATTGCGAAAATGAGCGTGGTGAAAAGTTCATCGTTGAGATGCAGAATGCTTATCAGAAGTACTTCAAGGATCGTTCTTTGTTCTATTCTACTTTTCCTATCCGTGAACAGGCTCCAAAGGGGGCTGAATGGAACTTCAAGCTTGAACATGTTTACACTGTTGCTCTGCTGAATTTCGACTTGGAGGAAGAGGCATTTGACAAGAATGATATCAACCATGATGTGGGCTTGCTTGACAAGAAGACTCATAAGGTTTTTAATGACAAACTTTCTTTCAAGTATGTTGAGATAGCGAAGTTCAACAAGACAGAGGAGGAGCTTGACACGCTTTATGATAAGTGGTTATATGTGTTGAAAAACCTTTCCCGATTGGATGAGCGTCCTGCTGCCTTGAAAGAGAAAGTGTTTACTAAACTCTTTGAGGAGGCCGAGATTGCAAAGTTCACCCCAACAGAGTTGAAAGAATATGAGGATAGTTTAAAGGCGTATCGTGATGTCAAGAACTCTATAGATACGGCTTTGGAAAAAGGGCGTGAGGAAGGTAAAAACTCGAAAGCTCTCCAAATAGCAAAAAAGATGTTGGATGCTGGCATGGATATAGAAACAGTTATGCAAATAACAGATTTGCCAAAAAGTAAGATTGAGAAACTAAAATGATAAATCTCTATTCATACTTGAATTGATAAGCTGAGTCCGAAATGCTTATTTTGCATTCATTATAGCTTTCACTTCATGTTGATGCTATCATACAACTAACAAGCACGACGTATAGGGAAACTCTCCCAATCATCACACTTGGAGTTGGAAGACGAAAATAATAATTAATAAGGTGAATAATAATGTCAATGGAATACGGAATCGTGTATTTACTAACAAACCCTGTAATGCCTGGTCTCGTAAAGATCGGAATGACGGCACAGGAAGATATTGATAAGAGAATGAAGGAACTCTATACTACTGGTGTTCCTGTACCATTTGAATGTCAATATGCCTGCAAGGTTGATAAGAATGACTGTCTGAAAATTGAGAAAGCCCTTCATAAGGCTTTCGAGCCTAACCGTGTCAACGCTACTCGTGAATTCTTCCGAATAAAGGTTGTTCAAGCCCAAGCTATCCTCGAATTATTCAACCAAGAGGATATTACCGAAAGCGTGGTTGACGAAATGGAGAATGATTTATCAGAAGAGGATAAGGCTGCTTCCTTAAAGGCTTCATCCAAACGGCCATCATTGAATTTTACAGAGATGGGACTAAACATTGGTGACGTGTTAACCTGGAAGGATGACCCAAAAATTAAAGTGGTCATCATTTCTGACAGAAAGATAAAATATAAGGATGAAGAAACCTCTTTAAGTGCTTTGTCTGCTCAACTTAAAGGTTATAAGTCTAAGCATATTGCTCCTTGTTCGCATTGGCTATATGAGGATAAGTTATTGAGCGATATTTATGACGAAACTTATCCGTTTGATGAATAACAACAACTTTACACTAATTCAATTATGACAGAAGAAGAGAAGAAAGAGTTCGAGGAATTCCTTCAGTGGAAAGCCGAGAAGAAGAAAAAGGAGGAAGAAGAGAAACGAGAGCAAGAAAATCTTGAAAAACTAGCAGAACAGGCTAAGCAAGAACGTTTGGTTGCAGAACAAGCAAAAGCTAAACAACAAGCTGCTAATCCTTCTACTCCCAACAAATGGACAAATGAAAAAAGTGAATCTGATAAGTTTATACAGAAAGTTATAGTTTTTGTATGTATTGTCATGATTGCTGGTTTTGTGATAATTCTAGCCAGAATACAAAATGATCCTAACCATTCTCCTGCAACAGTAGCAAAAGAGAACATCCATAAGAAAGATTCAGTTGATGCGATTATAGCCGCGCAAACTGAGAAAGAAGAGAAAGCAGCTTATAAAGAAAGAGTTCGTCTTGATAGTATCAGAAAGGCCAACAGAATAGATCAAGTAAAACATTCTGTTAAGATTTTAAAGGCTTACTTATCTTCTCCTAATAGTGCAGGTGGTGTAGATGCTCATTTGGTATGGAAGAATGTTTCTAAGAAAACAATTAAATACTTAACATGGAGTGGCTATCCTGTCAACGCCGTAGGTGATGCTGTTGCATGCGAAATTCGCGGAAGATCAGAAAGTGGTGGTAAAGTCACCGGACCTATTAAACCTGGAACTACGTATGGCTATGGTTATTACTGGGAATGTTTATGGTACAATTATTCCGCAAAGAAGTTAGTTCTTACAGGAATTGACATCGAATATATGGATGGAAGTACTATGCGTATAAACCAGAATGAGTTGAAATACATTCGTTAATTATAAATAAGTGAGATCATAAAGAAATCCTTTAGAATCCTACTGTTGGTGATGATGCTATGTTTCGCTCATACAGCCCAAGCACAAATTGTGTTCTCCACCTTCAAGTTCAAGCCTACACTACTCTATAATGTCAAGTCATAGCACTTAGGTTTTACCTGTACGGGCTCATTCCTACCTGGCAAGAAGTATTAGCGGGATGCAGCTACTGCTTATCTCGGCGTAGAGAAGGTTCATGCAATGCCTGTAAGCATCTGCATTTAGTATATGGATGGCACCGACTGGGAGAAGGGCATCGATAAGGACAATTATCAAGAGTTCTTTCCCAGTTGAAAGGGATTAACTTCACTTTGCCAAGAGAGTAAGAAAAGATACTTGTAATTACAAATATAATGATGGCAGAATAATAATTCTGCCATCATTTAAATTTTCCCTTCAATAGAGGTAAAAAGAAAATAGCCAAGCCTATAAACAATATTCCAAGAAAAGCAATTAGAACTGAAACGACAATCAGAATAGTTAATGCCAACAAAGTATTTTTAGAGAATACTTCCTTCTTAAAAAGCCCCCATGTTGTTAACTCATCTTTTTCTTTTGCCCTCTTGAGACAATCCACAAAAGTAACAATCAACCATGTTATTATAGCCAATACTATCCCCGTAACCAAACTACTTGTAAAGACGGTTTCCATAGGCAACTTTTCATGAATGCTTTCATAGCCTTCATGCACAGCTTCTTCGTAACTACCTATCCCAATGCAGGAAATAAAAAATACTATAGTACCGACTGCTGAAGAAATTTCAAATTTTCTATCGTCATCCATATTAAAATACGTTTATTTACAATTACAACCTTATG
>JAJXBQ010000026.1:0-20409 GCA_021640525.1 Segatella copri | reverse complement strand
CCACCTTTCTCACCAAGCCTCTCTTTCCTCAGGAACGAGAGGATGTAACCGCCCTACTCGGTGCTCGGGACCGCTACGCTCTAAGGTTGACGGACCATCAAAGGTCTTCGCCATATTGTGCGGGATGGGACCGCCTGGGTGCAATGCTTTCTATACCTATCTTAAGCCTTATTTATATGAATCAGCAAAAAGCAAAGACTAGTAATAAATATATTGTTATCTTCTCATTAACTTTGCTGCAAATTCAAAGAAATCTGCAACGGTCTTGAAATTATCAAACTGATGGCAATACATACTAGCATAAGGTTCAGGGAACCTGGTGCGTATATCTGCCTTTATCATATTTGCTAGTACCTCTTTGGTATAGGCTTTCAAGAGTTCATTATATTGCTCGTTGGTCATCATCATTTATCTTTAATTGTCTAACCATTTATAAGCAAACCCATTAAAAAGCTCTTGCTTTCTCGACCGCCACATTCCATCCCACTGAAGGCGAACCGTTCTTAATTGAGGTTTCTGATTATCGCATGCAACCTTGAAAGTGACATCAAAAATGCCAGAACTATACTTTGGGGGAATCTGGAAAGACCTTCCGATAAACAAATATAGAGAAGGAACAATTGGTTTCCCTTTCGGAGCTGATGGTGTTTTAACTTTCTGCAAAGATAACCACACAACAGATTTTTCTCCATACCTAGGCAAATTGATAGAATCATTGCCTTTGTCCAATAACAGGGCAAAAGGTTCTCCCAACAAATCTTCGCTAGTCAAACTATCGCTACTCTGACGATAAATCACTCGCTCAACAAAGATACTCATATTATTTGCAGTAGCCTTGCCCATATTGGAATACCTCAACATTGCTGTATATGTACTAGCCACATCATTTTCACCATCACGAACTAATTGTTCGCCCAAATCATCCATTGAAGTTTCAATATGCAGACTTGGCGTATACCAATAAGCCACCCAATCTTCCTTGAACAATGCCACTATCACCGCAGCTATTGGTCCTATAACTTGTAATACTCGCAATGTCCAATCCCAAAAGCCATGTTCACAAATTTGTAGCAAAGGAGTAGGACAACCTTTTGTGCATAAGCTATAGCTAAATGGTACGCTAAGCCCAACAAAGAAGCCAAAGAGCAACGCTAGCAATATATACAACAAAACAGTTTTCTTCATAACTTACATCAAGGAATATGTATTATAAGATGAATTTTGTCCATCAAATATCATCACGACATTGCCATTTACATTACCAGAGAAAAAGGAAGATGTACCATAATCATATCCACTGAAAGAACTTCCATTCTTGGTGATAGAGGTAAATGAATTAGTGCTCATATCGTACAAACTTGCTAACGAGCCTGTAACAATATTTTTGCGTTGGAAGTCATATACATGGATATTACCAATATTACCCGAACAAGTGAACAAACATATTTTTCCTGCCCCAAAATCATAGACTGACTGGAAGTCCTGATTTTCTGCCCTGCCTATTATCAAGGCTAGGCACGCACGCTTATCTGAATCCATAATATGCTATTTTACCCAACTTAATCCCTACTCTTTGATCTATACCATTTAGATGAATCATATAATCTGAACTGACAACTAGAGCAAGCATTAACCAAGTCTTCCAATTGTATTTTTCCAAACACAAAATCAAAAAAGCTAGGGTTTGCCTCACGGTCAAAAGCCCTCTCTATTTGTTTTTTCCAGTTATAGTTTACACCTTGTCGATACTTCGTAAACATATCAGAAATAAAACGAGCAACATTATCAAATATGACATTGTCATCTTCATCATTTACATTTATCTGACAGAGCATATTATTAAAGAATGTAGAAAGAGCACTACATTTCGGAATGATAAGACCATATGAACTCTTTATCGCATCATAAGGTCCCTCAAACATATCTTCAGTAGAGGTTTGAATAAACATCATATTATATCTCCTTGAAGAGTGCCTATCTTGCATCGTTGATGCTACATGCCACTTTTTTTCCTTACTCATCAAAGACCAATATAAATCTAAACGACGTTGCTTTTCATTGATGTTTATCTTAGAAATCTCAAACTTTGATAGAATAAGATCATCTATTAAATTATAATAACGTTGTTTACATAGTAAGACATCTATATTCCCCAACTCAGCCTCTTCCTCTCCGTATAAGGTTTTCAAAAGTGAAACAGCTGACTTATCTGTAGATTTTATCTCCTTCAACAAACTATTGGCTGCAGCAAACGCTTCACTTTCAATTGTCCAAAAATGCCCTTTTGAAACCAAAGAATTAAGTGAACAGAACTCTCGCTTATCCATATTTTCAACAAGTAAAAGCTCAGAACTGGAAAGTTTATCTTTAAGAATCTCTATATCAGAGAATTCACATCGACTATACTGGTCTTGACGGAGCAAAAGAGAATTGAGCAACCATGTCATTTCCTCAGCAACCCATGTAACAGAAAAATCATTTTGTAAATCTTTACGCTGAATTTCAATGTTCTCCAAATATAACTTGTAAATAGAGCGAAGCATTCTACTTACACTTGCTGAATTTACGTTTGATCGAGCCACATTGGTCTTCGGAGCCTCCTTGCCCACCATATTAGCATAGGCGACAAATGGATGTCCTTTAAAACCAGGTGTATTCTCATCTATCCTTATACCCTCGATGCTCATACCCCAAGGGGTAACACGAGTTTGTTTTTGGTCAAGCCAAAAACTGTTGGACTCTACCATCGAATACTCTTTCATAAAAGAATTATAGGAAAGCAATATGGCGAGTTCTATACCATTGTCATTGTAATCTAATATCTTATACTTGTGGTCGGACAAGCTTATTCCTTTTGCTTTGAGGACAGACTCTATTAGATGTTTAGGCGCATCAAATCCGATTCTCTTTTCCGCTTTAGTACCTTCATGATAATAAAATTGGCAATTAGGTATTAAAATCCAATCTGTAAGAATCTGTTCTGGGTCAAAATCAACTATCGAAGGGCGTACTTTCAGTTTTATGGAAGTTCCTGTCTTTTCTCTAATCTGTAAATTCGACCCTCTCTCTGCACCATGCTTCAATAAGTACTTGCCATGCACCTTACGTATCTTCAAGAGCAAAGGCTTTTCCTTATCATTCATTTGAGTAAGTATATCTACATCATCAGCTATCAAAAAGCAAGTCAACAAACCTATACCAAAACGACTGATGGAATTGTAATTAGGATGCTTCTTTTGAAACTCTGCATCTTGATAGCGAGAGGAACCAACCTTGAGTAAATGGTTTTCTATTATATTCATATCCATTCCTGTACCATTATCACAAACCATCAACTCTCTTGTTGATTCATCCCAATATACATCCACTCTAGGTTTGTAGCCGTCAGCAGCCTTTGCGTCTTGCAACTCATAAAGTTTTACCTTAACAGCATCTATGGCATTCTGAGAAAGTTCACGTAATGAGACGGATAGATTATTATAAAGGGTTTCTCCCACCAACAGGCTTAAAATCTTTTGTTGGTCGATTGTGAAAGATAACTGTCTCCGTTCAAAATCTTTATTCTCAATTGTTGAGTCATCAATATTCCTCCATGGATATTCATACTTAGAGGCATATTTCTTTCTGGCAATTTCATTGAGTTTATAATTTCTTTTCAGTTGTTTACGCGCATAATCAAGATATTCTATCAATGCAAAAAAGCCATCCTCTTTTTCAAAATATGCAGAAACTTCAAAAGTATCTTTCGGCATTTTATCATTTTTATTCCCCTCCTCATCTACAGGTATCTTCGGAGAAACACTGGACACAGCATTCTGCTTAGCCCATTCTTCTTGACTGATTGGATTTGTTGGTGAGATAACAGAATATTCGATGGATGGAGTTCTGTCACTCGTAATATGCAATAAATCCGCTGTTCGCACAATTAATGCTGCATAAAAAACATTTCCTTTTTCTTGTGGAGATGAACCATACGCTTTCTCAACCTTATATTTTTCAAAATCATCTAAATCATCCAAATTATGACTTTCGCAAACTGTTGCCAAGTCATTTTTAAACATTGGTCGAAAATCTTCAACCATCTTGTTAAATATCTCTTGTACCTGTGGGTCTGAATAGCACCAAGCATTTTCATCACCTCTAATCCAACTTGCCACTCTATCACCATGGTGATGACGAACGTACTCTTGATATACAAAGCGTTCTTTATCCTCATCAGACAACCCAGACAAAGACTGAGCATTGTCCACATCTGCTAAATATTCTTTTCTGAAATCCCTAAAAGGCTCAGCATCATTACGGTTTTGGAACTCATTTTTGGTAACAAGCATACCTAAATCATGAAAATAGGTAGAGACGACAATTAGTATCCAATCCGCAGCAGTCATAACATCTTGTGTAGATGCAGGAATAATATTATCCAAAGACTCCAACATTTTATTAACATGGGTTATATCATGTTTAGTATATTGGTCAAAAATCCCCCCATCACCTATATGCGCCAATAATTGAGCAACTTTATCTTTAAGGGCGTCAAGTTTGATAGCCTTAAAAGCCTCCAATTCACATGCTCTCAAAGCCTGACGCTCCGCATTTGTATTTAATGCTTCCATATTTTTATTCGTTTAAACATTAATATTCACCTAATTTTCTGCAGTTTCCATCATCCTCATAGATTCACATTGATGTCGAATGGACTATCAAAGTCTTTCAGCATCTCATGCTTCGTATCTTTCTCCGAGAGGTTGGCATGTTCGGTTGGGATCTTCCAATCAATGCCAAGGCTATCATCAAGGATAGAGATGCCGCCATCTGCCTCTGGATGATAGAACTCATCACACTTGTATTGGAACACCGCTGTCTCAGAGAGGACGGCGAAACCATGGGCAAAGCCCTTTGGGATGAAGAACTGGCGATGATTGTCTTCTGTCAGTTCTACTGCCACGTGCTTGCCATAGGTTGGTGATCCTTTGCGAATATCCACTGCTACATCGAGCACTCTACCTTTTACGCAGCGAACTAACTTGCTTTGGGTATAGGGTGGACGCTGGAAGTGCAAGCCTCGCATCACACCATAGCTGCTCATAGACTCGTTGTCTTGGCAGAAGTGAACACTGTGACCCAAGATTGGGGCAACCTTTTCTTCAAACTTTCGCTCGCTGAAGCTCTCGAAGAAGTAGCCACGAGAGTCGCGGAAGAGGCGTGGCTCTATAATGAGAACGCCTTCTATTTCTGTTTTGATTATATTCATGATTCTAACTTAAGTTCTTACATAAGATTTTCGAAAACCTACCCTCAATGGTCTTTACACCCCCTTCGGTTCCCCCGTTCCCGGGGGACAGAAACCTTCCTTACCGTTAAGGAAGGCTCCACCTTTCTCACCAAGCCTCTCTTCCCTCAGGGACGAGAGGATGTAGCTGGCTACGCTATAGCCTCCGCCAGAGTTTTGGTATCGGCAGCGGAGCCTGTGCCCTAAAGGGCTGCCGATGATTGTTTACGCAATAGAGTTATTTCATGAATCTCGGCTGCACTCAGCAAATTGAAAGCAAGCTTTCTTTGCATTCGCTTGCACGAGATTTGCGAGCGTTTGTCGGCTGGCGCATTGAAAGCTGTTCATACGAATATGCTTACTATAAGATTCTGTTATTGTTCATTGGGTGAAAGATTACCAAAGGGCATTCCAATTTACTAATTCAACTTTATTTGTTCCCCACCGCAGTATCGCTCTGCGCTAGTCGCCACTCGAATGGGGATATTGCGGTTGTTAAGCGACAACCGTAAAACGCTATACTATTTTATCTCTACCAACCAAAAATATCTTGATGAGTACCTGTATCTACAAGTAACAAAATCAATTCCTTGTCATTTTGCTTCCATACTAAAAGCCAATCAGGGGTAAGATGACATTCCATACATCCCTTGTAATTACCCTTTAAAGGATGTGGTTTATACTCTTTTGGAAGAGACCCAGTTTCTGCCAATATGGTGATTGCTGTTCGAAACAATTCTTCGTCACAACCACGCTTCATACATTTTCTGTATGACTTTTTGAACAATGTGGAATACTTAACTGTATATTTCATCATTCCGCAAGACTCTTCATTAATTCATCCAAATCATTAGTTGCAAAGAGTTTTTCATTCTTTGCAGCTTCTAATGCCTTGTCTAATCTACAAGCCTTAGGGGCTTTTTGTTTTTTGGCAACCCACCCGAATTTCTTAATCAATGACTTGAAAAGAGAAATATCGGTTGCAGGGACATCTAATGTATATGTAGCTGTATTCATAATTGTATCTCCTTTTTTTTAGTGCAAATATAAGGGTTTTTGATGAAACTACCAAATTTTTAGAGGAGTTTTTGCTTCTGGCTCTAATCTTGCACAGATTTACACTGATTTTTGACCTGCTCAGTCTGAGGTGTTAAATCTCACGCAGATTGCGCTGATGACGCAGATATTTGACCTATTTGGTTTGATGAGTAATCTTATCTTCTATATAGATGAACGACTGGGGGACCTTGAAGTTCGGAAGTAAAGACTCGGGATTGATAGCATCCTTATATTCCTTGCACTCCTTTATCTTCAATGCTACAGCCTTCTCCCTTCCTTTGTAGTACTTATCAAAGAACTTCCTGGTAACGCCAGACTGGCGTCTGGTTTCTTTCCAGATGTTCTCTGGGGTATCACAAAGGATTTCGTCTATCTTGAATTCACCGACTATCTTACTGATAGGACGGCTGGCGTAAATATATACGGTATCTACCTTTTGCTTGAAGAGAATCTTGCGATATTCATATTGCTTCTCGCCCGAAAAGATCTTCTCTACAAACTCTGGTTTAATCGATAATATAACGTTCATTAATTTCTCCTAATTCTAATAATTTGTCAAACTGCTCATCAGTCAACTTGAAGAAGCCCCAATAGTTTGGGCATAGACCAACTTGCTCTTTCATCACTTTATTGATGACCTTCTTGGTGAAGGCTATGTTGTACACCATCTTGACCACCGTGAAGTAGTTCTTTGTGCGATACCAGCCTCTCAATTCTTTCTCGCTAAAAACAGAATAGCGATTGGTATATCTTACGAAATCATCCTCGTTGGCAAAGTCCTTGATTGTCTTTACCTCGCAGACGGTACAGACTGATGTACATACACTACGGTAAGCAGCAGAACCCTTGTAATCGTTGGTGCGATAGATAATGAGTTTATCTCCTTTCTTCAAATCCTTGACTCCTCGCATCCAGCATATATATATCTTGTAGATACTGTTGGTCTCCGATACATCCTGTATGAGGTCATACTTCTGTTCTGTTTTCAAAATGGAGTCCGGGAACAGTTTGGTATGGTATTCCGGATTAATAGAGAGTACATACTTTCCAGAACCTGCCTTCCGGACAAAGGGATAGTCAAGCATCAGGTCGTTTACTTGTGTTCTCATGTCCTTGACCAATACATACTCGCTGCTACCATCTTTGTGGTTCTTGTCTGCTATATGAGAGAAACCGAATTTCTCGAACATCGTTACCAGCTTCCGCAATTCCTCTGTCGGGAACATGGTGACATAGATTTCATCAACATCCTCAGCAATCGCCTTATCCATGATTTTCTTCATGAATCGCTCACCACGTGTGGTATGTCGGTCTTCATTGTCCACCTTGAATGTACCTACCTTCAGGCGTTTCTTGGCAGGAAGTACTGGAGTCAAGTCTGAAAGTTCCTCTTCCTCTATCTTCAAATAAAGAAAGTCTTTCAACTCATTATCTACATAATAGCAATAAGCTGTGGCTCCTGCTGCAGCCTTCTTGTTATACCATTCATTAAACTCAGGATAGCTGGCCCTCAATGAATCGAAAAAGGAATCATTGAGATCTATATCTGAAAATCGTTGTACCTGTAAGTCCATAGGTCTTCTTTCTTGATTGTTCCTTATCTTGTTTGTTAACTCGTCAGCAGGTTTCTCCACCGCTTTCTGTTCTGCCTGGCAGGCATTAGGCGCAATGAGATTGTTTCCTCCATGAATATTGAAGATGACATGAGGATCCTGGCACTCTTTAATTTGATCAATGAGGTCATGATATTCCTTGGGCATCATCTTGCGTAGCAGACAATGCACACGGGAGATGTCGGCATAGTGGTTCTCATTCATGAACTCCTGTGCCTTTCGTATCATGTGTAGGTATATCTCCTTCATGTTTTACTGACCTTAGGTTACTTTCCAAAGTATCTTAGGATACTTGGCGAAGTATCTTAGGATACTTGCCCATGTATCTTAAGATACTTTTTTAGGGGTGTTTTAGCGACCTGCTTGACGGATAGTCTTTTTACGGGCCGTCCAGGCATTATTGATTGCCACCCGGATGTTGTCGACGGTCTGCCCTTTCTCCCATTTCGGAACGAAGGGAAGGAGAAGGGAGATGAAACTCTGCTTCACTATCAGCTCATCGGTGAGGGATGGCTCTTGCTGCCGCATGGTTGCCACCACCTCGCCCAGGTCTCTCGCTGTCTTGCAGGAGCGAAGGAGGGTGATGTAGCCTCGCAAGGACTCCACCTTATTTATATATATAGACAAAGCCTGTTCTTCCTCAGTGAGAGGTTGAGGTGCTTCGCCATCCTTGGCAAGCGTCTTCTCTGCGAACTGGTCGCCATAGAAGTTTTGCTCTGCCTTTGTAGCGTTGGGGAGGATTTGGTTATTGCCTCCGTATATGTTGAAAGTTACATCTGACATCGGATAAAGGTAAAAAAGTAAAAGGGTAAAAGGGTAAAAAATGACTTACTGGCTATGATTTCTTATTGATTTTCCTAACCTTTTTCAATAGATATTCAACGTTTTTCAATGCCTTTCAACGGAATTGTTTTCGGTCCACGGATGTTGTATCTTTGCAACCGTAAATCAGACGGGATTACAAATCCCTTGATACACATAGATGATGCGCAAAGTCTATCTTCACTTAGTATTAACAATTTAAAAGAAAGGAATCGATTATGATTGAGTATTCTATTTACATGATGGGTAATCCTATCAAACCTGAGGAGCCTCAAAAGGCTTATGCCAAGAACCAAGTTCGTGAAATCTGGGACTTGAACAAGTTTTGCAAGCACATTGCCTCACACAACGCTGGCTACAGCCGCGGTATGGTGAAAGCTATCTTGTCGGACATGTGCGACTGCATTGTAGAACAACTGCTCAACGGCAACAAGATTAAGCTCGGCGAGTTTGGTGTTTTTAGTATCACCATCAACTGCGAAGGTGCGGAGTCGCTGGAGAAGTTTAGCGAGGAGAACATCAAGTCGGTGAACATCAAGTTCAACCCTGGTGTGGACTTTGAGAACCTTGTTGATAAAGCTGAGTTCAAGCTCGTGGCAAGCCGTGCTGGTCAAGCTGCCTTGCTCAAGGCTGAAAAGGCGAACGAGACTACCGTTGACCTGGAGGCAGCCAAGAAGAAGCCTACCAAGGACGACAACAAGCCATCGGGTGATGGTGGTGATACGCCAAACCCTGGCGGTGGCTCTAGCAGCACCGACTCTGGTACCGACAGCGGCACCGACGGTGGCGATGTTGGCATAGAGTAAGACTCGTCCTGTGACTGCATCCTGCATAATGCAGGGTGTGGTCACCCCTTCAAAATTATGTTTCACTTTAAAACACATTTCTGATTATGAAGAATTTTAATGATGGTTCCAAGAAAATTTCTTGGGTTTCGATTTTGAACGCAGTCGTTCAAGCTTTGATTGCTGCTCTTACAGCACTGGGAGTAAGCTCGTGCGCCAATGCCTTATAGCAATGTTAAGTGTTAAATGTTGAGTGTTGAATGTTGAATGTTAAATGTTGAATTATGAGACAAAGTCAATATATGTCGGCTGACGACATTAAATATCTGGTTTTGCATTGCTCGGCAAGCCGATGCAATCAGGACTATAGTGTGGAACTGCTGCGACGCGACCATAAGGCACGTGGGTTTTATGATATCGGCTATCACTTTTACATCCGAAAGGATGGGAAGATGACGCAGCACCGTAAGCTGCTGGAGGTAGGGGCTCATGCCCGACCTTATAATAGATGCTCTATCGGCATCTGCTATGAGGGAGGTTTGGATGAGGAAGGCAACCCTTGCAACACAATGACGGTTGAGCAGGAAAAGAGACTCGTGGATCTTTTCAGGAATCTGAAGATTCTCTTTCCTAAAGCGAAGATCGTGGGGCATCGGGACTTGCCGGGGACAACTCCAAAGGAGTGTCCGTGTCTGGATGCTGGCAGCTGGGCTGCTCATCATCACCTTGATTAACTCTTATAACTCCTTTTGGCTGGCATTGCTAGCTAAAAGGAGTTTTTTCTTACTAGTAAAGAAGGAGTTTTTCGAATCCCTCCGTCTCCCTTTAGCCAAAAGGAGAGTTTTCTAAAATCATCCCGTCCTTCTTTACCATTAAAGAAGGCTCCACCTCTCATCTCGGTCTTCTCCCCTCAGGGAAGAAGAGGAAAACCGCCCTCCGGTGCTCAGAACCGCTGCGTTCTAAGGTTGGCGGACCATCAAAGGTCTTCGCCATATTGTGCGGGATGGGACCGCCTTACTACAGCTTGCTGATTAGAACCACCTTACTACAGCTTGCTGAACAGATAATCATATTGCGAAAAGATTCTTTGATAATCATTCTCATATCTGGTCTTGTCGTTAGGACTGATATGAGGACTTTTGATAATCTGTTCCATTTCTTGGAGTACCTTGCCTCCTTCACGCATGATGGGGTCGAGGTGTTCCTTGAACTGTTCTATGAAGGGTGAATAATAGTAGCCAATCTCCTCAATGATGAAGGAATAGATGTTCCATGTGTCATTGAAGGTAATGCGATTGTGAGCCACCTCATCCAAGGCATACTTTCTCAGATAGTCGATGTTTTCTGCCTGCAATGCCACTTCCTTGTCATCTTTCACAGGATGGAAATAGCGGTCTATCAGTACTTGCCGCTCTTGCAGATTGCGCTTGTAGAAGATTTCCTCGTTGGCAAGATGGGACTTGTCTTGCTCCACTTCCTCAAAATGCTCGGCATGAACACCACTGATGGCTACGCTCAGTCCACCGATACCCATCACCAAGCGACGGTCTCGGTCGATACGAATAATGTAACCTTCCAGTCCTGCCATCTCACCTGTGGTGATACGGAGGAGAATGCGGTTGCGAGCATAATAATGATAAGGGTGGAGAAGAAAACGGATGCGCTCAGGTGAAGTCTCTACGATACGCATGAATGGTCGCATCAGTGAATCTTTGATTTCTGCTACTCTGCCTGTGCTGCAGTTCTTGCACAAATAAGTACGAGGGAAATTCTTGTCAAGATAGGTTTGTATTTCTTCTGGAAAACCTTGGAAGAAGACCAGGCCGCTGACGGTCGGCACTTCCTGATGCTGCACCCTATGTTTGCCCTGTTTCTTGAAATACCGTATGGTTTTATGCACAAAATAGGTTTTGCCGTCTTTAATCAGCTGTGCCTCCATGCCCTTCACTTTGCTGTGATGCATAAAGAGATACGACCATGTGGTTCCGTCCGATTGACGACACTTCTTTACCTCTGAACCAGTCTTTACGTCTGGCTCAGTAACGTGGTTGCCCTTTGGAGAAACAAGTTTCTCGTCGGCTGTAGAAAAAGAACTCGTACCATCCGGTTTCATAAATCCTGCTCTACTTTATGTCCTCAGCTGCAACCATACATGATGGTTGTGGAAGCCTAGTCCATTTGTGATTGTTGCGCATAATCTTAATCGTATATATGAGTGCTTGGCATGCAGTCTCTGCACATGTATCTTTATCTTACATTTGTCGCACACTCTTATGGTAAGAGATACAACTTAATGCAAAAGTACGAAAAATAGTTGGATTACGTGTCAGATTTTATCATTTTCTGTATGCTGCTCCCCAAATTTAACACAAGTGTTTAGCAAATCTGCCTCGGGAGAACTCTCTAAATGGCAGATTTGCGCTCTATTCGACTGTTTTCACTCTCTTACCATAAGAAAGGGCGACGTTTGCTAAACATTTTACCCCCATCATTCTGGGGTGTGATAAACATAACTATTTATTTACAACTCTTTCAAGATTTTGCTTATAATCCGCTCGTTGGCTTCATTGATGGTTGCTACGTCTATTGACTGCAAGTAAATCTGTGTGGTCTTGTAGGAGTTGTGTCCCATACCCTCGCTGATGGTGGCTATCGGTATGTTCATGTGCAAGGCTACGCTTGCCCATGTGTGGCGTGCCACATAGGTGGTGAGCGGTATCTTCAAGCCTACCATCTCACCGATTTTCTTCAGGTTGTAGTTGGTATTGTGCTCCACCTTGCGGTATGCGGTGTACGGAGAGGATTCCTTGCCTGTCAAGATGGGCAGTAGATAAGGAGAGTCCTTCGTTTCCTCGGCGTACTTGTCGATGATGGTTTGCATCGGCTTCATCCACTCGATATTGAGGTTTTGGTGGGTCTTGCGACGGTTGTAGCTTACCATGCCACATTTCAAGTCGGTCTTCTTCAGGAACGCCATATCCACAAATGCCATGCCCCGGAGATAGAAACTGAGCAGGAACAGGTCTCGTGCCTTGTCAAGGGAGGAACCTCTTGGCAAGTCCAATTTCTCTATTTTACGAATATCCTTTACAGAAATGGCTCGTTTGGCGGTTCGCACGTTGCCTGTTTGAACATGGGAAAAGATGTCGTTGGGTGGAGCTTGCCCTGCTTCCACCGCCTTGTTATAGAGTGTGCGGAGGGTTCGCAGATAGAACGCCACGGTGTTTTGTCCGATACCTCTGTTGAACAGCCATACCTGATACATCTCCATCATGTCGCTTGTCATTTGTGGGAAGGCAAGGTCTTCATTGCCACGAAATTCCATAAATCGGTTGGCTGCATTGGTATAGTTGTTCTTGGTACCGATGCACTGCATCTGCTCCTTCTTGGCTATCTGCTGCCGGAAGAAGGTGAAGACACTCTGGCTCGGTGGCAGCTGATGTATCTCCTTGGCTATGTCGTCAAGGGTATAAGGGATGCCCTCTGCATCCTTATCACGGATGATACGCTGCATCTGCTTCATCTCCCAATCTATTTGCGACTGGATGAGCTGCAGATATGCCTGTCGGTTGTTGCGGTTAGAAACAATGATAACCGACTTCTTGTCATTCCACTCGTCTGGAAAGACATGATAGTCGGTACTAATCCAGCGCAGACTGCGCTGGTGGATGAGATGATAATACAATGTGCCTTCCTTTCCTGGCACCGATGATGCTCTAAATTTTACTTTTACTGTTGCCATAATACTTTAATTTAAATGGATGAATAATGTTTGCCATTTGTTAAAGCATCGGCATGACCAAGTATATAATGTATAAAAGTAGATGAAGTGAAGTGCTTTTGGTGATATTACCTACTTATAGGTATAAACAAGAAAAAGGGCGATTTTTACAATTATTCACAAAACAGGTCATCTGCCACAACCTCGCTCTGCACCCTATTCCAATAGGCATTATGAGCTACCCCATAAGTGGTAACCATCGTAAGATGAATCGCCTTACGATGAGAAACGGAAGTGCCAAAGCGAGAGAGCTTGTGACGAAGAACAGCATCGTAATCCTTATCTATCACAAACTCATTCTGCGAGAACTTCATTTCGCAGACATTGACCGTATTATCGGCTCGCTCTATCAGCATATCAATCTGCGCTCCAGCACCATAAACCGAATCATCTTTCACCTGCCAGGAATACGTATTGGTAACAACGCCCGAAATGCCAAGCGCCTGCTTGATTTGAGGAATATGCTGGAAACATACCCGCTCGAAAGCCAAACCGCACCACGAATACCGGAGAGAAGAAGTATAATTGTGAGACCAGAACGAAGGATCATCGGTTTTGTTCTCCTGCATAAACTTCAGATAGAATAATGAGAAGTTATCCATCAAGCGATAGATGGCATTATATTTCCTGGCACCATAAGCATTGGTACGGACGATAAAACCACAATGCTCCAAATCTTCCAAGATTCGGGAAAGATTACCATTATCCGCTATTCCCAAACCAGACACGATCTCTTCTCTACGCATTCCGCCTAACTTCTTCCCCAAGATACTCACCACATCTATATATCTATCAGAATTACGGAAGAGAGAATCATACAACTCCCTGAACTCATAATGCAAAAGTCCCTGAGGTGCAAAGAAAAGAGAATCTATATTCTGAGCCAAGCTCCTGCCCTTCTGCATCAAAGACCAATAATAGGGAACACCACCCATCACCATATAGGCTTCCAGCAAATCATATCGAGAATAAGCCAAGCCCATAGCCTCGCTATACTCCTCACACTCGTGAAGGGTGAAAGGCTCCAAGAATATCTGATAATTCACGCGATTATGAAGTCCGCCATGATTCCTGAAAATCTTATTGATAATCCAGGATGTGGCAGAACCGCAAATAATGAGCAGGATATCATCCCGCATGGCAGCCCATCCATTCCAGAAGAACTCCAAAGCCGTGACAAACTTAGACCTAGGCGTATCCATCCAAGGCATTTCGTCGATGAAAACAACTTTCTTCTTCGCTGAAGACTGGCGAATAAGTTCCTTCAACATATCGAAAGCCTCCAGCCAATGCTTGGGGGTAGAAGGCGCAGCAAATCCTGCGTTCTCCAAAGAAGAACGCCAACCATACAGTTGCTCTTGCAAAGACCCATTAGCAAGACCGGAATGAGAAAAAGTAAACTTATCCTTAAACGTCTGTTTGATGAGATAAGTCTTTCCCACACGTCTTCTTCCATACAACGCTACGAATTTTGAGTCATCGGAATCATAAGCTTCCCGCAACTCAGCCTGCTGTTTCTTTCTGCCTATCAACATATTATAATCCTCCTTAATTGATGATTCTACTTATTTAACTAGGGGCAAAGATAATAAAAACAATCGGTATAATTGGCGGAAAATACATTTTTTAACCCACATTCCGCCAATTATGCGCTTATATTTGGCGGAAAACGCCTTTTTAAACCCATTTTCCGCCAAGTATAGCAAGTCAAATGCTCTTGATTTAAATTAAATCTTTACATGCAAGATAAAAATAAATCACATTTTGCTTTGTCATTTCAAGGAAAGGCAGTACCTTTGCACCCCGAATGCCGAAAGCCGGGAAGGCGGAAGGCTTCGAATTATTAATCATTTATAAACATTTTATTTAATGTACAAAACAATTTTCAACAAGCGCAACAGCTTGAAGTTCAACCGATTCTCTAACAAGAATTACTCACTCTTCGCAGTTTTGGGAAGAGAGGTACTTGTTGGCGCACTCAGCGTTGCTACCCTGAGCCATGCTAAGGCAGCAGGCGTAAGCACAGAGGGAGCCAAGGTTGATTCTACCCTCTACAAGGGCGGAAAGGCTTACGAGCT
Organism: Segatella copri; assembly: GCA_021640525.1. GTDB lineage: Bacteria > Bacteroidota > Bacteroidia > Bacteroidales > Bacteroidaceae > Prevotella > Prevotella copri_S. The sequence goes on along the minus strand of JAJXBQ010000026.1, from coordinate 5,002 downwards.
AGATGCGGTGAGCGTTACCGGATCTCGTGCGCCGATGACTGTAGAGCAGTCACCTAAGATTGTGTCTGTCATTACCCGCGACGATATTCATCGTGCGGCTGCGCAGACTATCAACGATGTATTGAAATTAGCTACCGGCGTGGATGTCCGTCAGCGTGGTGGCTTTGGTGTTCAGACGGATATTTCCATCAATGGTGGAACCTTCGACCAGATTACCATTCTCCTAAATGGCGTCAACATTTCCAATCCACAGACTGGTCACAATGCTTCTGATTTTCCTGTAGCTCTTGCCGACATCGACCACATCGAAGTGCTCGAGGGGGCAGCATCGCGCATATTCGGAACTTCAGCCTTTAATGGTGCCATCAATATCGTGACCAAGAAGGCAAAGAATGATGGAGTATCTGCAAGTGTAGAAGGCGGAAGCTTTGGAAGTTTCGGAGCACAGGGACGTGTGCAGACGGCTTTTGAAACGGGCAAGTGGACTCAGGCTTATTCCGTAAGCGGAGGCTACAAGCGCTCGGATGGCGGCACGGAGAACAGCGACTTCGAGAAGGGACAGGGCTACGGCAATCTCTCGCTCTCTTACGACCAGCGTTTCGACATCATCGCCCAGCTGGGTATTGCTACCCAGAGCTATGGTGCCAACACTTTCTACAGTGCCAAATACAACAACCAATATGAGAAGACAGACCACGGTATGGCTTCTCTCAATCTGAGTCTGCACAACCAGGAGAAGACCTGGGAGATTGCGCCTCAATTCTATTATAACAAATTCAAGGATCACTATCAGTTGATTCGTGGTATGGCTGGAGCCAAGGCAGGCGAGAACTATCACGACCTCGATGTTTATGGTGGTGGTCTGAATGCCAACGTGGCTTGGGCTTTGGGTAAGACCGCAGTGGGTTTCGACATCAGTAAGGAGTGCATCTACTCTACTGCATTGGGTGCGGAACTCGCAGAGAAAGACTACAAGGACATCTCGGGTTCTGACCGTCAATATACCCGAAAGGGTGAGCGCACCAACACCAACATCATGTTGGAGCACAACTTCATCTTCGGCGGCTTCACCTTGTCGGCAGGTGTCTTGGCTAACAAGAATACAGGTCTTGACAACGACTTCCGCTTCTATCCTGGTGTAGATATGAGTTATCGTCCTAACGACAACTGGAAGTTCTACGCTTCCTGGAACAAGGCTCTGAGAATGCCTACCTACACCGACTTATATATAAGTAATGTGGTGCAGCAGGGCGACATCAACCTAAACCCGGAGAAGAACTCAACCTTCAAGGTGGGAACTCAATATCGCCAGACTGGTTTTGCCGCAACCGTAAGCGGATTCTACGCACACGGCACCAACATGATTGACTGGGTTCAGACTTCCGTGACCGAACAGAACGACAGCAAGTATCACGTGATGAACATCGGAAAGCTCAACAATATGGGCTACAACGTGGATGCAACTATCTATATGAGAGAATTGGTACCAAACAGTTTCATCACCCGCATCAAGTTGGGTTATGCTTACATCTATCAGGATCATAAGACCGAGACCAACATTCTGAAATCACTCTATGCATTGGAGTATCTGAAGCACAAGGCAGTATTCGGTTTGGATCATCAGATCTGGAACAAGCTTTCAGCATCGTGGAGCGTAAGATGGCAGCAGAGAATGAATGGCTATCATCCATACACCAAGGTAGATTGCAAACTGATGTGGGACGAGAAGAAATACAATATCTTCGTGAAAGCCGACAACATCACTTGCCACCACTACTACGACCTCACAGCTGTTAAGCAACCAGGTTTGTGGATTATGGCAGGAGCCAGCGTAAATCTCGGCCGATAATATAATCTGACAATAATCATCCCAAAAGATGATAAATATCCGAAACACGATTCGGATATCAAATAAAAAAACGAGCCTTGATGGAGGTTTCTTCCTTCCGTCAAGGCTCGTTTCCTTTTATTCCGGCTATTTCCTTTTATTTCAGTTATTCCGGTTTCTGATATTTTCCGTTCACTTTTATCGGTTCGAGATGGATTCCCACATGGGTATCTGCACCGAAGTGCTGCTTCAGTTTTGTTTCTATATGAGTAGCATGCTCATGAGCCTCATAAAGCGAGAGAGAACCCGGCATACGGACGTGCATTTCTATCGCAATCTTGTTTCCGATGCGACGGGTACGCAGGTTATGAATCTCTCCCACTCCCTCTTCTTCATTTGCAATCTTCAGGATTTCATCTTCCTCAGTTTCTGGAAGACTGGCATCCGTCAGTTCTTTCACAGACTGCATCACCAGTCCCCAGGCGGCCTTGATGATGAAGGCACTCACGATGATGGCTGCAAGCGGATCAAGCACCGCCCACTTTTCTCCCAGGATAATGGCGCCGCCAATACCGAACATCGTTCCGATACTCGATAAAGCATCGCTGCGATGATGCCAGGCATTCGCCACTACAGCCTCGGAATGATATTTCTTTCCGGCTTTTACCGTAAACTGATAAGCCCACTCCTTCATCACGACACTTACGATGGCAGCAATCAAGGCTACAATGCCCGGCTGCTGCAATGTCTCGCCGCAGATGGCACGATAGGTCTTGGTAACACCAGAATAACAGATCATCACACCCACCACGAAGAGCGAAATACCAATGATGGCTGTGGCAAGCGTCTCGTATTTGCCATGACCATAATCATGGTCCTTATCCATCGGCTTATTGCCCAGTTTTACGAATACCAGTACCACCACATCGGTAGCGAAATCGGTAAGCGAATGGATAGCATCAGCTATCATAGCCGCAGAATGTCCGAGGATACCAGCAGCAAACTTCAGCACGAGCAGCACCACATTGATGATGCTTCCTGCTATCGTCACCTTATATACTTCCTTCACTCTATCCATACTATAAAATATAACAGAAGTCCTTTGCTTCCTTAATAATGTTTTTGTATAACCAAATTCCTGTCTTTCATGAATTGAGCGGCAAAAGTACATCTTTTTTCTGAAATCGGATAAAAAGAGAGATTAAAAAAGTATAACGAATGAGGAATAATGTGATGGCGGAGAGAGAAAAGTATGGAATTTTGTGATAAAACACTTAAAAACAACAGGAATTTTGTGATTTTCAGTCCGAATTCCTTTGGAATTTTGTGATAAAGTTGTATATTTGCACACGAATAAGGACTATAAACATATTGATTATGAAGCTTTTGCGCAGAAAGATTGACAATTATCTCAAGGAATGGAAAAGCGATAAGGAGAGAATGCCCCTCATCGTGAAGGGAGCACGACAAGTGGGAAAGACCGCTTCAATCCTACAATTCGCCCATGACAACTATCAAAATGTGGTTGCCATCAACTTCGTATTGCAACAAAAATACAAGGCAATCTTCGAAGAAGGTTACGAGGTGGATAGCATCATCCAGAACCTCACCCTCATCAATCCTTCTCTCAAGATAGAAGCAGGTAACACGCTCATCTTCTTCGATGAGATGCAGGATTGTCCTGCCTGCGCCACCAGTCTGAAAGCCTTCAAGATAGATGGCAGGTACGATGTTATCTGCTCCGGTTCGCTCATGGGTATCAATTATCGCGAGATAGAATCGAACAGCGTAGGATATAAGGAAGACTACACGATGCACTCAATGGATTTCGAGGAATTCCTATGGGCAAAGGGCTATGATTTTGCCTTTATAGAACGCCTTTACGAAAAGATGGCCTCCATCACACCACTTTCTAATATAGAAATGAATGTGTTGGAGAGGCTATTCCGTGAATACATGACCATCGGAGGAATGCCTGCCGTAGTCAATATGTTCGTGAGCAACGGAAACTTCAGCGGCACGCTCAAGATGCAGCGCCAGCTTCTTCTTGACTATGAGGAAGACATTACGAAATATGCACAAGGACTCGACAAAGGAAAAATCAAGAACGTGTACGACCATATTTCTGTCTTCCTGGGACAAGACAACAAGAAATTTCAGATAAGCAAGATTGCCCATGGAGCAAGAAATAGAGAATACGTTGGTACCATCGAATGGCTTCGTGATGCAGGTATCATCAACGTTTGCTATTGTCTCGCCCAAGTATCCTTACCTCTGAAAGGCAACTACGATCCGAAATCGTACAAACTCTATTATAAGGACACGGGCTTGCTGGTTGCTTCGCTAGATGAGGAATCGCAAGAAGACATCAGAGTGAACAAGAACTATGGTACCTACAAGGGCGCCATCTACGAAAACATCGTTGGCGACATGCTGGTAAAGCAAGGCTATAATCTCTACTTCTATCGCAACGAGAAATCTACCCTTGAGATGGATTTCTTCATTCGTGACACCCAGTCGCTCATCCCTGTTGAAGTAAAAGCCACGGATAATGCCACCAGGTCGCTCGCCAAGCTAACAGCACAAGATGGTAAATATCCCGACATCAGATACGGCATCAAGCTCTGCTATAAGAACATCGGTTTCAATGGCAAGTTTTACACCTTCCCCTACTTCCTCACCTTCCTGCTCAAACGATTTGTGAGAAGAGAAAGATAGAAATGCAGAAAAATCCCTTAGAGAGGGATGATTCTGTATTTACCATTATAAGTTAACGAACTTAAAATATCAAGCCGTAACCGTTAATTCTGCGAAAGAAAACTGCGGAAATCCGTAAAAATCCTACGCGGAATCTACAAAAGCATTATATTTGCAAAAGAAAAATGCGGAAACCCGCAAAAATCTTTTCTGTTATGATTGTAAATAGAGACAAACATCCACCTTTGCTACGTATAGACGATAGTTTTATGAAGTATGTGATAACAGGCGACATCATAAAGAAATACCAAAACGATGACGGCATCGTATTTATGGACGTATTTGATTTCTTGTTGGATAAAGATTCTATATGATAACAAAAATAAGAGGGTGTGTCAGAAATCCTGATACACCCTCTTATTTGAGAGTGTAAACTAAACTGTGTCAATCTACAATAAAAGTAGTTTAACACAGTTT
>JAJXBQ010000025.1:0-20516 GCA_021640525.1 Segatella copri | reverse complement strand
ATAGAAAGATGGTTAAGTACATCGATGATAGTCAAACCAAGGTTGCTCCTAATATACTTATTAGTAACAAAATATATAAACCTTTAATTAAGGAAGATGAAAAGTTCTTTTATTTAAATGATAGTATAACAACACGAGGTGAAGGTGGAACATTAAATGCTCGACCTAATTTGGGCTATTCTTTTTATTATCATCCATCTACAAAAGAATTGTTGCCAATTGTTGATTACGATGTGAATATGGCAAAAACATCTAATGATGAATCTGCTATATACACTTCAAAAGAAGAATTGCTTATGAAGGGATTTGTCGTGATTCGTCCTCCTAAGGTAAGGGGAAAACTTGGGTGTTGGACTTGGGATTTTAAGAAGGCAACAAAAGATAAGAATCTTCTTTATGTAAAAAAGACAAAAAGTCGCTATAATATACATAAAAGAACTTTTGTTCCAAAAGATAAAGTAGAGCAAATTGCTGATGAAACTTATGTCTATGAGGAAGATGTTTATTCGAATTCAAAGAGTATTTTGGAATATTCAACTAATGAAGGAACAGATTCTTTTGTAGAAGTTATGGGGTATGATACAGGATTTAATAATCCAAAGAATGTTAGAATGATTGAATACTTGATGTCTATTATTCCAAATAAAGACTCTATTGTACTAGATTTCTTTGCAGGAACAGGTACAACTCTTCATGCATTAATGCTTTTAAATGAAGAAGATGGTGGACACCGACGTTGTATTTTGTCAAATAACAACGAAAATGGCATTTGTGAAAAAGTAACTTACGAACGAAACCGCAAAGTTATCCAAGGCTATACCACTCCTAAGGGAGAGGAGGTTCCTGGATTAAAGGTCAATAATCTTCGTTATTACAAAACTCATCTCCTTCCTCGTGAACAAACCATTAGGAACAAGAGAGCCTTGGTGGCTGCATCTACCGATTTGCTTTGCATCAAAAATGATGTCTATGCAGAGCAGGAGCGATTTGCTGGCAAAAAGTTGAAACCTTCTTGTGCACGCTATTTCGACAATGGTCAGACTAAGATGTTGGTTATTTATAATGAGTTAACGGTGAATGCCTTTGCTGAGACCATCTATCATATGGAGGTGGACGGAAAGATACTCATCTATGTATTCTCCAACACCCGTTATGCTTATGATGATAACTTTGAGGATGTGCTTGATAAGGTTGAACTGTGTGCTTTGCCTGCTGCTATCTACGATGCATACAGAAATATCTTGCCAGAGCAGGAAATGAAGTTTGAAGATCCAATGACTGAGAGTGAGAATGACTCCGATAACGAAGTTACATCAGATGATTCTTCTAATCAGGTGGTATCATCGGAACACGATACTCAGTTGTCTTTTGATTTTAAATAGAGAAGAAGAAGGCATGAAATTATGATACAAGAAAAGAAATATCAGATAGAGGCAGTTGAGGCTTTGGTTAAGAAAACCATCAAACTGTTGGAGGCACCAGGAGATAGAAAGAAGCTGGTGTTCAAGGCTCCTACTGGCTCAGGCAAGACCGTGATGGCTAGCAAGATGTTGGATGACCTTACTTCGCAACTGGCAGAAGAGGGTAAGGAGTTGGCTGTTATTTGGATTGCTCCGAATAAATTACATCAGCAGAGTTATATGAGTATGAAGAACTTCTTCTCCGAAACTCATGTCTTGACTCCTGTAATGTATGATGAGTTAGATCATTCTGTGGACGGTTACATCAAATCGGGTGAGGTGTTCTTTGTTAATTGGGAAAGTATCAATAAGGATCGAAATATCCTGGTGCGAGATACCGAGAACTCTTCATCTATTTATGATATAGTTCAGCGAACCAAAGAAGATCATCATTTGCCTCTCATAGTAGTTGTCGATGAAGAGCATATGTTTGGTAGTCGCAATGCCAAACAATCAGAAAAGGTGTTGAAGAATCTCAATCCGAAGGTCGAGATTCGTATTTCAGCAACACCTTTGCCTTCTTCGTTGAGTTCTGCCGATGATATATATAATGTTCCTCGTGAAGAAGTTATCAAGGAGGAAATGATTAAGGACGGCATTACTATCAACGCTAATGTGAAAGAGGGCGACGAAATGGTGGGCGAGAATGCTTATCTGCTGGATTTAGCATTAGCCAAACGGAAGGAACTCAACGAGGCATACGAGAAAGAAGGAGTTAGAATCAATCCGTTGTTGCTTATTCAGTTGCCGAATGATAACTCTGAAACCTTGAATGAAGGAGAACGTGCTATTGTGGATATGGTAAAGAATAGACTGGAAACTGAATACGATATCACAACGGATAATGCTAAGTTGGCAATATGGCTATCTACGGAAAAGAAGAATCTTGAGGGATTAGAGAAAAACTATAATCTTACTGATGTCTTGCTCTTCAAGCAAGCCATCGCCTTGGGATGGGACTGTCCTCGTGCTGCTATTCTCCTGATTTTCCGAGACATCAAAAGCACGGAGTTTGGTACACAAACGGTAGGACGAATCATGAGAATGCCAGAACAACATTATTATACGGATGGTATCTTGAATCATGGTTGGGTATATACCAATTTAAGTCGTGATCGCATAGAGATAGTTGCTGATGACATGAGTTATATCACCAAAGCATTGTTGTCTTATCGTCGTGAACATCTGAACAATGTGGCTTTAACTTCTACTTATAGTCAGTATCTCAGTGCTGACCGCAATCGTTTAGGTCCTGATTTTTATCCGTTGTTGGTGGAGACGTTCAATAATGCTTGGTTTAAACAACCTATCCAGTTGAGCTTCTTTGATTCAGATCCATTTGCTGATGATGATAATGAAGATAAAGCAGGTTCTGATAATGGTGGCTTTATGATAGATGTTGATAAAAACAGGAAGCAAGCTGAGCGTATCGACAGTATCTGTTTTGATAAACATACTATTAAGGTGAATATACTCCGTGATGTTGAGATTACTGGTGAAATGGGAACTACTATGGTTGATGAAAACAAGCGTATTTCTTTCACCAGGAATCAGTATGAGCTGAGTGTGGCATTAGATAAATTCTATAAAGATTTGCTGGCTGGTTATGAAAAGGGAGCCGTCAAAGTTCTTCATGGTAACATGGATGAATTGATGGGCGAATACTTAGGCATCTTCGAAACAGACGTGCCAAGTATAATCTTGTATAACAGAAACAAGGGCAAGTTTGCTGCCATTATCAGTCGTGCAGTTGCCAAATATACCAAGATTATCAGCGAGCGCAAAAAGAAACGCAAGGAACGTTCTTTCAAGCAATATACTTGGAATGTGCCAGAGATACGAGAGTATAATGAAACCACTTATACCGAGAATGATGCAAGAAAGAATCATGCTATGCTGCCATATATGCAGTTCAATGATGATTCGTTCCAAGAGCGTGATTTCGAGGCGTTCTTGGAAGAATACGCTGATTGCATTGATTGGTGGTATAAGAATGGTGATGAGGGAAGACAGCATTATGCGATTCCTTATACCAAAAAGACGGGCGAGAAATCTCTCTTTTATGTTGATTATGTGATTCGTATGAAGAATGGTCAAATTTTTCTTTTTGATACAAAGGGAGTTGGAAGTGATGAGAATGGTCAAGAAAAGCATAATGCCCTTATCGACTATATGGCGAGTGAAGAGAACAAGGACAGGCATCTGAAAGGTGGTATTATTATACATCAGCAATCGGATGATAACTGGTATTATTCTTCGTTGCCAATAGAGAATACAACAGATTTAACAGGTTGGGATGCTTTTTTCCCAGATAAATATAAGGATTAATAAAATAAGGAATTATGGACGACAATGGAATATTAGGCGTTAAGATGAATGGCTTGTCTTTTCAAATAAATGAACTTTCAATTGATGATGACCAACAAAACTATGATTACATATGTAACATTGTTTCAACACAAGGATGGAATGGTAATGGAAAATATTCGATTTCTATATTAGATAGCCAAATGAAACAGGGTATTGTTTTGAATGGTTGGGAACTACGTGAAGGCAGCATCTCTTATGATTGGGGAAACTCTAGTTGCTATTTTGTATTAAGAGATTCTGTTGGTACAAAAACAAAAGATATATATGCTTGTGGACAAAGAGGCTCCATGGGTGGTTTTAATCCATTGTACATGACAAAGGCAATCTTTCCGAAAGCAATAGAAATTATGAGAAAGTATGAAACTGCTGAGGAATATGAAGTTGTTACAACTTTCGAAAAAAAACTTGAAGATAAACGATTTTTGGCGTATGAGTCAAACTCTGATTTTGATTATTCTCTTGAACTTTTAGATGATGCTATAAGCTCTTACTTGAAAGTGAAAGAATATTATTCAAAAGGAACTGTTCCTGGCGGAGAGCTGAAGATTATAGATATAAGAGAAGAAATGAAAGATTTTCTTTCTTATTTTAAAAAGAAAGATTAAAAACTATGGCAAAAGGTTTGGACGGAAAGTTCTTGCACTACGGCATCCGAAAGGAAGACCTCGACTTGATTCGGACGCTCTGCGAGAAACATGAGATAGACTTTGACTGGATGAGCGAGGAAATCCTGCGCAAATATCATGCAGCCAAGGTGGATAAGATAGAAATGAATGACGAGGATACTGAGAAGATTATCGCCGAGGCGATTTCTCAGATCAAGTAATGAACCAAGAATGAAGAACGAAGAGTGAAGAATAGATTATGATTATCAAAAGAATCAAAATCAAGAACTATAAGACTTATCTGAGTCTTGACTTGGATTTGTCGGTGAACCCCGATCAGCCCATCATCCTGATAGGTGGTATGAACGGTGGTGGTAAGACCACGCTGTTCGAGGCTATCTGTGGGGCTCTTTATGGACTGAAGATTCAGAACAAGGCGCATTTTCAGGAACTCCTGAACAATGGTGCCTTGGGAAAGGTGGAGCCTACCATCGTGCTCGAACTCTCTTTCGAAGGTATGGTGCTCGGACGTACGCAGCAGTATCTGCTGCGTCGTACGTATAAGCTTAATCCTGCCAACAAGCCTGTGGAGAATGTGCTGCTCAATATGGATGGCACGCCTTTCTCCTATGGCACGGCTACGCCTCCGCAGCAGCGTGCCATCAACGAGCAGCAGGTGAACAAAATCATCAAGGCAAACCTGCCGCAGGAGCTCAGCAAGTATTTCCTCTTTGATGCTATGCAGTCGAGCGAGCTCTTGAAGGAGAACGTTTTTGCCCAAATCATCAAGGATAATATCCAGAATGTGATGGGATTCAACAAGTATCTGCAATTGAAAAATGCTGCTGAGCATCAGCAGCAGGAATGGGCGGCAAGGAGACTGGAGGCGCAGAAGGAGGCAGAAGAATATAATGGTCTTTGCGAGCAGCGCAACCAACTGGTGGCTTTGCAGGAGGAGAATACCAAGCACCAGGATGATAAGTACAAATATCTGGTATCCATTCAGGCTGAATATGATGCTGCCAAGGAAGGTGCCAAGGATTCTGCCGAGACTGCACGAAAGATTCAGGATCTGGAGGCCAGCGTGAAGGATACGCAGGAGTTGTCAAAGCGATATAATGCCCAATTGAAGCAGGTGGTGGAGACCTTGGAAATCAACGTGTTCTTTCCGAAACTTGCACAGGGAATCACAAACGAGGTGAACGACATCATCCGACAGAAAGAAGCCTTGAAACAGGAACGTGAAGGGGTGCTCTCCCTGGAGCAGATGCGTGAGGTAACTACCAAGATTCTTGGTTATCTGAAATCAAAGTGCCTCTGTCCGGATTCCGTGGAGGATGACGATGTGGTGGCTTACCTGAAGAGTCAGCAGGAAGCTTTGCAGCGCAAGGACGACTATGCTTTCCTGGATGAAAGCGAGTTTGATGCGCTCAAGAATCTGCTGGGTGCCAATGCTGTGAATGAGTTTATCGCCCTTAATGACAGTCGTTATGATTTGGAAAAGCGGTTGGAGAACTATGATAATCAGCAGAGTCAGATTGCTCTGCTCCGTCGTAGCATGGTAAGCGGCAATACCGAAATCATCAAGGCATACGAGGAGGCTAGCCGTGAACTCGAAATCTTGAAGAAGGAGGCGGATGACAGAAAGATGAGCATTGAGAAACTGGAGCGGAAGATTCACCAGTTTGATGTGCAGATACAGCAGGAACCAGATGTGAAATATGACATGTTGGTGAAACTGAAGCCTTTCTTTGAGGATGTTGCCGACACTCTGCTCAAGCGCAAAAAGGAGAAGATTGAGGAGGATATGAAGGAGCAACTCAACAAACTCCTGATTTCCTATAAAGGCTGCATCGCCAAGGTGGAGCTATCAGACAGTATGGAGAATTTCACCATCCGTCTCTATCACAAGGCAGGAAATGAAATCTCGCTCAACCAATTGAATGCGGCATCCAAGCAAATCTTTATCCAGGTGTTGCTGAAGGTGCTTCGAAATCTGGGCGACTATAATCCACCTGTGATGATAGATACTGTGATGGGGGTATTGGATGAGGAGAGCCGTGATGTGCTGATGGAAGAATACTTCCCGGGACTTGCCGAGCAAACCATCCTGCTCTGCACCACTTCGGAAATCAGAAAGGATAAGGATTACATGAAGCTGGAACCATTCCTCTCCCGTTCTTATACACTGGTAAGAGATGTGGAAAGTCAGAGCACCCACGTGGAGGAAGGATATTTTGGAGTAATGTGTAATGAATAATGTTTCATATTGACGGAGTAATATAAATATGGAAGTAGCATTAGAGAATATACGACAGGCAGAAGGTATGGTAGAAGCCATCATGCCTTTGAAGGAGAAACTGGAGAAGCGTTTGAACCTTTCGCGGCAAGTGGAAGGGGAGAGGGATGCTATGCTAACCCTGAATAAGGTGATGCGAATCTGCCTGATAGCCAGTTTGAGCTTAACGGAGAAGAGAAGTGTGGATGGTTTGGGAGATATCGTATTGTCGAAATCTTCTCAGCGCATCATGCCTAGTTTCTTTACCAAGGACAATAAGAAGTCGCTTTTTTCGGCTTTGTTGAAGTTGAGATATAGAGATTGTGAGGTGGATTGGCAGAATGCCAGTATCGTGGGTCGCATCGTGGCGAAGGAAATCTATCGGGGTATCGCTTATCTTTCGGAAGATGAGAATCTGAATGCTTTTCTCTTTGCTGCAAGCGACAGGCGACATGGCGGAAGTGGTATTCCTGCTCTGGAGTTGCTGATAGGCGAGTATGCAGAGGATATGGAAGCGAAACTGAATATCAATGGGCGTTCGGTATCGAATGCACAGATTCTGGTGGCTGGTACCACGGGTTCGGGTAAGACCAATCTGCTGGCTGTGTTGATTCAGCAGTTTCGTAATCTTTCTACCGAAACGCCTTATCCCGTCAACTTCCTTTTGTTCGATTATAAGGGTGAATTCTCTGACCCATCGAATGCCAACTGGCTTGTTCACTTCGATGTGGATAGGAGTTGCATCCTCGACCCTGTGGTTGCGCCATTGCCTTTCACGCCGTTCAAGGATTTTACGGGCAGGACCATCAACGAAATCAATCTTTATTCCACGGAGATGGCTGGTGCACTCTGCGCTGTAGATCGTGCAACGGTGAGCGCATCCATGAGTAATCGGTTGAGTGAAGCCATTGTTGAGGCTTATAAGCAGACGGCAGGCAAGCCTATCACTTTTGAGCTGATGCTGATGAAATATCAGCAGAGAATGCAGAATCCGGATAAGGATGATAGCATCACTTCGGTTTTGAAACAGTTAATTCGCAATCATCTGTTTGCATCGGAAGATAAGGTGAATCTGGTAGATGAGTGTTTTATCGTGAAGATGGATGCTTTCCCGAAAGATGGTCCGATAGCCAGGGCTATCGTGTATTTCATCATTTCTAAGCTTAACAATATCTATGAGCAGTTGCCGAAGCAGGCGGTGAATGAGGATTATGTACAGATTCGTCACTTCACGATTATTGATGAGGCTCACTATATGCTGGACTTCGATAACCAGCCGCTTCGCAATCTGATAGCTGTGGGTAGAAACAAGGGCTTGAGCATCATCTTTGCCACTCAAAACATGGATAGTTACAAGAGTAAGTTCTTCGATTTCTATGCCAATGCGCAATATCCGCTCATCATGAAGCAACAGACGATTTCTGACAGTATCATCAAGGATCTCTTTGGTGTGTCGGGTAAAGACTTCCAGGAAATCAAGTCGGCGATAGCTGGTTTGCAGAAAGGCGAGTTGATTATCAAGGATCATACGATGGCTGCCCTTGGTTTGGGTGGTAAACCGTATAAGAAAATAAAGGTGACGCATCTTATTTGATGCGCCACCTTTTTAAATGATATGCCTTGTTGCCCCTGATTTGCGACAAGCTTTGGTCTAGTTGCCCCTGATTTGCAACAAAAACGACCTTTTTTTGCCACTGATTTGCAACAAATGCGTATGAATAATGCAAATACCTTATTATATATACATCTAATCTGCTTTATTCCGCCAATCGGATGCTCATCGGGCTTACGGTGATGAGGCGCTTTTTGTATAGATCGCCTATGGCACGCTTGTAAACCTTCTTGCTCACGTGAAAACGCTCGTAGATGTCGTCGGCTTCGCTCTTGTCGCCAAGGTTACACTCGCCGTCGTTGTCCAGGAGATACTGGTAGAGGGTCTCGGCGAAATCGGCAGTCTGCTGAATACCGGTCTTCTGCAGGGTGACATCTATCTTTCCGTCAGGACGAACTCTTCCGATGTATCCCTTCATCTTGTCACCCGTATGGATGTACTGGAAAATCTGGTCCTGATAGAGGAGACCCGGATACTGGTTGTCGATGATAACCTTGAAGCCGAGGTCGGTCTTCTGCCAGATGAGGAGATCCACCTCATCGCCATGCTTGTAGTGAGGATGGTCTTCGTTGAGATAACGCTCTATCTTAGCTGAGGCAACGATGCGGTAGCTCTCCTCATCGATGTGGATATGCACGATGTAGGAGTTGCCGAGCACCATACGTTTCTTCTGCTCGCGGAATGGGCAGAAGATGTCCTTCATCAACCCCCAGCCCAGAAAGGCTCCGTATTCGTTGACCCATTTCACTTCGAGATAGGCGAAGTCGCCCACCTTTGCCAAAGGGGTTTCGGTGGTTGCTATGAGGCGCTCTTCCTGGTCGAGATAGATGAAGACATCCAGCTCGTCGCCGATGCCGACATTCTCTGGGACGTAGCGGGAAGGAAGGAGGATTTCTCCCTCGTCACCACCATCGAGATACAGACCGAAATCAACTTTCTTTACGATGCGAAGGCGATTGTAATCGCCGAGTTTTATCTTTTTGCTCATATAATATTATTTTCGAGAATATAAAATGCTTTTGCCCTTACAGGGCGACAGGTTTGTGTCCGTAATTACCCAGGGTGTTGCCCTGGGCTAGGAGCTTCTGCCCTTTACCTTTCCCTTCGGCCGGTGACCGTTGGCTCAGGGCGTTTAGATACAATCTATAGATGAGTCTGGTTCTTCTGCAGAAACTTCTTTATTGTTATCAGCTGTTTCTTCCTGGCTATCAGCAGCTCCTGCTTCCACCGTCTTCTCAATCATTCCATCCTTGAGATGGATGGTGCGGTCGGTGATGGCAGCAAGGCCCTCATCATGAGTTACGATGACGAAAGTCTGACCGAACTTGTCTCTGAGGTCGAAGAAGAGCTGGTGAAGCTCAGCCTTGTTCTTGGTGTCGAGACTTCCTGATGGCTCATCGGCAAGGATGACGGCAGGATTGTTGACCAAGGCTCTCGCCACGGCTACACGCTGTTTCTCACCACCGGATAACTCGGCAGGCTTGTGACTGGCTCTATCGCTCAAGCCCATGAACGCCAGTAACTCCTCGGCACGCTCCTTGGCTTCTTTTCGGCTCTTGCCTGCAATGAAGGCAGGAATCATGATGTTCTCCAGAGCGGTGAACTCTGGGAGAAGTTGGTGGAACTGGAAAACGAAACCGAGATGCTGGTTGCGGAAATCGCTCAGTTTCTTGGTGCTGAGGCTGCTTACATCGATGCCATCAACCATGATGCTGCCACTATCAGGCTTGTCGAGGGTACCGATAATCTGGAGGAGTGTAGTCTTGCCGGCACCACTAGGACCGACGATACTTACCACCTCGCCCTTGTCAATATGCAGGTCGATGCCCTTAAGCACCTGCAGGGAGCCGAAGCTCTTGGTTATACCTTTTATATCTATCATTTTCTTACTCAAAATTATTTTGCAGGCAAAATTAAGCAAAATATTTGGAAATGCCTAATTTTAAGAGATAAAAAGAAAAAAAGAGCCTTATTTTATGTAATAAAACTCTTTTTGATAAAAACAAATTTGTTATTTTCTGAACTTCTTCTTAAACCATTGCAGGAATGATTCGTAAGCACTGATCTCTTCCTGATGCTGAGGCTCTGCGAAGGTAAGCTGGTCGCCGTAGGAATCACCATGCTGGTCGGGGAAGATAATCATCAGGTTGGTACCTGAGAAGTATTTCGTTATTTCCTCCGGCAGACGCTCCAGTGCTGTCTTGTAAGATACGGTTCCCTTACGGGCGGTTACTACCACGAACAGGTGGTCTGGAGATATCTGCGAAGCCAGCTGCGGCAACTCGTTCCAGTGAATCATCTGGGTATAATCAGCACGCACTTCCGGATGCCGGTTCTTGATATATTCATTGATGAGCGCCAGACTCTCTTCTCTGCCATGAAACTGGATGCGGCAGTCTAGGTTGCCGGCAAGTCGGGCAAGGCGTTCCAGCCAGCGGTAGAAACCCGGCTCGAACTCTGCTCTCGAAGGTACGGCTACCTGTATTCTTCTCAATGTATTCAATGGCTGTCTGATGCGTGCCATGATAATCTGTCGGCTCAATCCGTTGAAGAGACTCTGGTGGAATTCTCCCCAGAACTTCGGCGAAACCTCAGGATGCATGTGCATTCCGATGATAATCTCAGAACATTGGAACTCGTTGAAGGCATGCTTGATGCCGTTGGCGATGTTGGCGGCAATACGAACCTGGGTCTGCGTCATCACATCGGTGGCAGCAGCCAGCTGACTGCAATGTTCCAGAATCCGTCTTCCCTGTTCCTGGTTGTATCGCATGTCCTTGTCTTCATATACCACATTCAGGCAGATGAGTCCCCTGTTCAGTTTCTGGTTTCTCACCAGAAACGCCAGACTCATCAGGTTGTCGGCATATTCAGGATATTTCACCGGAACCAGAATCTTCTCATCGCTCACCTTCTTGTCGTCTTCCGCATCAGGCAGTTCCTTGTCTCTCAGGATAATCTTCTGCGAAGACCGGTCGGTAAGGATGGATGAGATGATGCAGGTAATCAGAATCATTATAACCACACCATTGAGCATATCATCGTTGACGAGATAAGTGCCCGGTGCTACGAGCAGATGCATACCCACCATCACCATGGCGATACTTCCGGCAGCATGAGCCGAAGTGAGTCCGAACATCATGTGACCCGAAGAAAGTGGCAATCGGAAACCCAGACAGGCGATATAGGCTGCGATGGCTTTGCCCAGGGTTCCGAAGAAGGCGATGCAGAACACGACCCATAGAATATGACTGCCCTGAAACAGCAGATTGATATTGATCAGCATGCCCACACCTATCAGAAAATAAGGAATGAAAAGGGCATTGCCGATAAACTCGAGGCGGTTCATCAGTGGCGAAACATGCGGAATATATCTGTTTAATATCAGACCGGCGAAGAAAGCACCGAAAACGCCTTCGATGCCCACTATCTGCGAAAGTGCCGCACTCATAAAGAGCATTGAAAGTACGAAGATAAACTGCATCACCGCATCGCTGTATCTTCGCAAGAACCATCTTGTAAGTCGGGGAATCAGCATGATCATCACGCCACAATAGGCGGCAAACTTGAGGGTGAAGAATACCCAGAACAGTACGCCGTCATGCTTGCTGAACGATGCTACCAGTCCGGCAAGCATAATAAGGGCTATGAGCAGCGAAATCATGCTCGACCCCACACTCAGCGTAACGCTCGGTTTCTGTTGCAGTCCGTATCTCGAAACGATAGGATAGGCAATCAGCGTATTGGATGCCATGATGCAGCTCAGCAGGAAGGAAGCCTTGGCAGAGTAGTGGAGCAGCCAGATACTCATGCCGTATGTGAGGAAGAACGGTATAAAACAGGTGAGCAGACCATAGATAAGCAGTCGCGACTTGTTCTTTTTCATGCCTTCCATATCCATCTCCAGTGCGGCGAGGAACATGATGTAATAGAGTCCCACCTTTCCGAAGAGCTCAAACGAAGAGTCGCGCTCCAGGATATTCAGTCCGTATTTGCCTATGAGCACACCTGCCAGCACCATACCGATGATGTGCGGGATACGGAGTTTACCCATGATGATAGGGGCAAAGAGGATGATGAGGAGCACTACGAAGAATATCAACGTAGGGTCAGTGATAGGGAAGTATTGAGCGATATGGAACATAGGCTTTCTTCTTTTTTGTTATACTTAAAGAGGGATTTCTGCATCAGCATTCATCCCTCCCTTTCTGTTTTTGACTGCAAAAGTACGAATAAATCTTGAAAGCACAAAGTTTTTCTGCCCTTATCCTACAATCATGTTGATATTTTTGCATGCTCACTATTGTTTCTATCTTTTCAAATCCCTATCCACCATGGCACAGACACAGGAATCAGACCATACGTTTTCTGCCGTCTCTATCATGTCGATGATGGTATAGATTGGCAGGATGATACCCATGATGCCGATAGGAGCATTGATGCCGGACATCAGAGATAGGGTCAGAAAATAACATCCCATCGGTACTCCTGCATTACCCACTGCTGAGATAACTGAAATGAAGAGCCAGAGAATCATCGTAGTCCAAGGTAAAGGCATTCCTCCATTCTGCATCAGGAATAAGGAGGTTACGAGGATAAACGCAGCGCAACCATTCATGTTGATGGTAGTACAGATAGGTAATACAAAGCGGGAAACCTGATTGGCAACTCCCAGTCTATCTTCTGCAGTCTGCATCGTCACCGGCAACGTAGCAGCAGAACTCTTTGTAAACAGAGCCATCAATACTGCCGGCATCATCTTACCCAAAGTGCGCACTGGGTTCAAGCCTCTTGCCAAGAGGAAGAGCGGAAGGATGATGAAGAATTGAATGACATTACCTCCCAGGATAACAGCTACGTACTTTCCTAGAGAAGCCATCACGATACCCGCAGAGAACTGGACTGAGAGTTGTGCTGCAAAGGCAACGATACCCAGAGGCAGAGCCCAGATTAATCCATGAATCAGCATGAAAAGCAGATCCTGTAATCCAAACAATCCCTTCATCACGACTTCTTTCTTATCGCTTGATGGCATCTTGGCTAAAGCAATACCTGCTGCTGCCGCCAAAATCAATATAGAGAGTACATTTCCTTCGGCAAACGGCTTGATGATGTTGTTGGGTATTACCCCAAGAATATGGTCATAATAGCTGGTTTCTCCCAGCTTTTGGGGAACATCCGCCATACCGCTCTGTACCAAGGCAGTAGGTAAATTGCCTGGAGAAACGATGTTGTAGAGCACCAGTCCCACTGCTGCAGCTGCTATCGTCGTGAGCAGGGTGTAGGTGATGGCGTGGCGGAATATCTTACCGGTATCTGCCTGGTTGCCCAAGGATGCCAGGGTTGTGATAACTGCCAAGGCTATGGTTGGTACTGCCAGAAGCTGGAATAAGCGGGTATAGACCGTGGCTATGAAGTTCATCAGACCATCCAGCCAGCTGATGCCGAATATCCCCAAGACGGCGCCTACTATCAAAGCGCCAATCCATAGTACCAGCTGCCGGGTTTGCTTATTCTTCACTCCTTTTTGCTTACTGCAGCCAGCATTGCTATCCGGCTGTCTATTTCTAATATCATTCATTGTTTCTACCATGATTTTAAACTATTATTTTCAAAAGGCAAAGGTATTATTTTTTTTCCTTGTCAACAATCCCACAAATATGGTATTTTGCAATCTCGTTATTTTTTTCGGGCTATTCCTTTGCTTGTATCATTATTTTTTGTAACTTTGCCGAAAGAAATTAAAAAGGCAGCAATATGAAATATCCTATCGGAATACAGAGTTTCGAACAAATCATAGAAGATGGTTATGTTTATCTCGATAAGACAGCATTGGTCTATGACTTAGTGACTAATGGTAAAATATACTTTCTGAGTCGTCCACGACGATTTGGAAAGTCGTTGCTCGTATCTACCTTGAAATGCTATTTCGAGGGTAAGAAGGAACTGTTCAAGGGGCTTGCCATCGACAAGCTGGAGAAGGAATGGAAGCAATATCCTGTGTTCCATCTCTCTTTTGGTGGTCAAAACTTTGTAGAGCCTTATGCGTTAGACAAAGTGTTGGAGGAGTTTGTTGCCATGGCAGAACGTATCTATGGGCGTGAGGAGTTGGCCGAGACTTTAGGTAGTCGCTTTAAGGCAGTGTTGGGGAAAGCTCATCAGAAGACAGGAATGAGAGCTGTCGTACTCATTGATGAGTATGACAAGCCTTTGCTTGATGTGATGGATATGGATATTTCTGTGCAGAATGAATATGGAAAGATGACTTTGGAGGATTATAATCGCAATCTGCTCAAAGGCGTATATTCAGTGTTCAAGGAAGCTGATGATGACCTGCAGTTTGTTTTGCTCACGGGTGTTACCAAGTTCTCGCAGGTAAGCGTGTTCAGTGGTTTCAATCAGCCTAACGACATCAGTATGGACGAGCATTACGAGGCACTTTGTGGAATTACGGAAGAAGAATTGTATTCTACCTTTGATGAACAAATCAAGGCGATGGCTGTGAGATATAAAACCACAGAGGAAGGAATGAAATACAAGCTGAAGAGGAAGTTTGACGGTTATCACTTCAGTCCTAATATGCTTGATATCTATAATCCTTTCAGCATCTTGAATGCTTTGAGCAAGAAGATTCTGGCAGATTATTGGTTCCGCACCGGTTCGCCAACCTATCTTGTTCGCCTATTGTCTCATTTTGATGAGAACATCAACGAGATGGTGAACAGGTTTTATCCTACGAGTAGTTTTATCGACTACAAGGCAGATGTGGAAGCACCGTTGCCGATGATTTATCAGAGCGGTTATCTTACCATTAAGGACTGGAATATGGATACCGATTCCTATCTCCTGGATTTCCCTAATGATGAAGTGCAAAGCGGGTTCCTGACGTTGGTAGCTTCCAGTTATCTGAAGCCATCGAAGTCAACGGATGCCTGGATCATTCAGGTAGTAGATGTGATGTCGAAGGGCGATTGCCATCAGTTGGAGAATCTGATGACTTCCTTCTTTGCCAGCATTCCTTATAACCAGCGTCGCAAGGGCGATGAGCGCGAGAAGGAGCGTTACTTCCAATACACCTTCTATCTCGTATTGAGAATGATAAGTTGTTTCACGGTCTTCATCGAAAAGCAGCAAAGCGAAGGTAGGGTAGATTGCGTGGTTGAGACCCAGAACTATATCTATATCTTCGAATTCAAGCGTGATGGTTCGGCTGAAGAAGCCCTGAAGCAGATAGAGGATATGGGCTATGTCAGGGAATATGCAGCAGATGGCAGAAAGATTTATCAGATAGGCTGCAACTTCTCATCGAAGACGGGAACCATTGATGGGTGGAAAATGAAGTAAGTAATCTGTAAGAATATCCTGAAGATGTAGTGATGCGGCGTTGTTAAGAATGAAACTTTTTTACATTAGCTTGCCTGAGATTCTCGTATTTCCAGACTCTTATTATTTCTTTGAGAATATCGTAAATATGAAGAGAAATAGAAACTTATTGATAATCAGGTATTTGTGATTTCTTGACAAGATGATGCCGTTGAGGAAAATCTATAGTTGTACGACTATAACCCCTATAGTTGTACAACCATAACTCTATAGTCGTACAACCATAGCATGTATAGTCGTACAACTGTAACTTTATAGTCGTACAACTATAGGTCTTGTTCTTAATAGAGAGCAGAAAACAAGGAATCCCAGCCTCTCAATCCCCCTTATTTTTATCGCTAGATTCCAAACTTGTAGGTATATGAATTTTGGTTATAAATATTGACGGGGGGTATTTTTGCAATTGTAATTTGAACTAAAAAAAGGAGGAATAAGGCCTTATGGAAAATGGGGAAGATGTTCCCGAATGGCTGAAGAATGGGGATTATGAGTTTGAGTATAATATTATAAGATAAGATCAGTTGTGTATCTGATTTAGCAAAGAGGGTGTGTCATAAGTAAATGATTCACCCTTTTTTGTTTGTTGGAATGTTACTGATATGTTGCTGGAAAACATAGTATAAGTTGTTAGAAAAGATAGTATATGTTTTTGAGTTAGTTAGTATCTCCGGTCGCACAACAGCTGTTGTGCGCTTGCATATCAGCTGATATGCGCTTGCACAACAGGTGATGTGCATGCGTAGGTCAACTGTTATGCGCCAACTGTAATTTAGACTTATGACGCCTCCTCTTTGTCATTTGGTACATATAGAATGGCATTTCATACATTTATCCCCCAACTTTCTATGCTGTTTCGGATAAATTCATTATCTTTGTCCCCCTGAAAACAACTAAAAGATAAAATGTAATGAAGAAATGATTAAAATATACTTTGGTTTCCTTAGGCAGCCTGGTCGTTTTGGCAGGTATTGGTCTGGAAATCATGTATATGGTGTCAGTTTTTCTGCCCTTATCCTACAATCATGGTGATATTTTTGCAATTTTGCATTTCGAAAAAGACAAACGTATGTTTGAAAGAATCGAACTAAGGAATGGTGATTGAAAATCGTGAAGCTCCATATCCCAACCAGTAACCAATTCCTCCTTTTATGTTTGTGGGGAGGTTATGTTGGTAGGTGAATATTGGGTTTCTTGATAGTTCTAACATCTTTGCATATTCGCTCCAATAGTTGTAAGCAAAGCTGTCCACTCTGCATAATTTAACGGAAACCTGCTCGTTTGCCAGAAAGGAAACGTGGCTGTTCTCCTTTTTGTTTCTGGAAAAGCCATATATCGGTAATTTAGGATTTGGCTTGTCGAAAAGTTCATTGTCGCTTTCTCCCAAGAAAGAGCTGTGAAACTCTTCTTGATGTGTCTTATCTAAATTGACAAATACCTTATAGAATCTGTGTTGAGCCAAATCGTCTTCTATCTTGGCATAGAGATTATATTTTCCCTTGCCGAGATCTTGACTGATACCTTTCTCTAAAATCTCGGGTGGATAAGGAATAGATGTTGTTGCTTCTAGTTTTTTCCCGTCCTTGGTCTCAATGGTGAGTTTGTAACTTCTTCCTGCAATGCCTGTAAGTTCGTTGCTGGTATAAATACTTGAAGACTCATAGCTGTTATTTATCTCATGATGCAATATGTATGTTTGGTCATCGCAAGTTATGGCTACGTTGGCATCATCGATGGTATTATTATATAGGTCCTCCTGTTTGTTCTCGTTGCTGTTTACGGGTACTGTACAATAAAGGCGGACTACAGGGGCATGTCCGTTTTCTATCCAACCTTCTACTACGATTTGAGGCTGGTAGTCTGGGATTGTATCTGATGTGCAGCTAACCATAAAAAGAAGTGTTATAATTAGAACTTCAAATATTTTTTTCATAACTTTGTCTGTTTAAAATTTGCAATAGAAATTGATGGATGGAAGTACTTTGACCGCAAAGCTCAGCGTTTTGTAACTGTAAGTCTTTTCTTTGTCAACTTCATGGAAATGCAACCTGTAGTAGATTGGATTTCTATGGTTGAGGGCGTTGTATAAAGAAAAGTTTACTCCATACTCCGAATGATTCTTTTTGCAGAATGTATAATCTGCTGATAGGTCTAGACGGGAATATGCAGGAAGTCGATTCTTATTGTATCCGTTGTATTGGGATATAATGTTGCCGTCTATGGCATAAAATGACTTTGAGGCTGTGAATGGTGTGCCTGATGCATATACGAATGTGCTGCTGAGTACTAAGTGCTTACTGGTCTTGTAGGATAAGACCATATTTAACTCATGCGGACGTTCGTTGGATGCCGGGAATGTCTCTTTTCCTGTTGATCCTTCTATTGTACGGGATGCATGAGTGTAAGTATAGCCTATCCACCCATTTATGCTTCCAAATCGCTTGTTAATCATGATTCCAAAACCATAATTGCAACCTTTGCCTTGTCTTACATAATTTTTTAAGTCATAAGTTGCCTTGCTGAAATCTAGCAGGTCGCCGGTATATTCCACTTGATTATACAGCTTTTTGTAAAACAGTTCCAGATTGATGGTATAACCACTTTTGCCGATGGCTTTTTCTCCCAGAATGTTTATACCGTCTGCGTATTCTGGTTTGATAAAATCATCTGAGCTTACCCAAAACTCAAAAGGCAATCCTATCTGTGATATTCCTGTTTGGTGTAGATTTTGCCAGCGTCTATATAGGTTCATCACTACTTTGGAAGAAACTCCCTGAAAGTGGAAAGAAACGTTGGGTGAAAAATGAAAGTCAGCTTTCTGTCCTGATGTCCAGTATATACATTCTCTGCCACCAATGATGGCATAAAGACTTTCATTTCCTATCTTGTAGTCTGCGTATGCAGATAGTTCTGCTGCATTTTCTGTCGTATTGGTGCTCCTGCTGGTATAGTAATTGCTAACGGCAGGTGATTGGGGGGCTATGTCATGATATCTCAGTTCATAGCCAAGTCCCCAATGATGCAGTTGGCTATGGTTGGCAACTCCTATTGTTGTTATCTTGCTTGGCAAAAGAAGCTGTTCATTTCCACGTACAAACTTAGTGTCATTGCTATATGAGGTGATGTATATCTGCTGTCTGGTCTTAGCGTTGGCATTGTACGTCCGTTCGTATTGGGCAGATAACAGGATGTTGTTCCAACCGAGTTTCAGTTCAGCTGGATAGTAAGGCATATTGAGGTTCACATGGTCGCCTCCTGTATAAAAGTCGATAGAAACCTTGTCTTTTGTGTTAGGTTGCCAAAGATAGGTTAGATTCACGTCGTTAAAGTCATATTTGAATTTGTCTCCGTCGAATGTAAGCCATTTGCTATATAATAAGTTGAGGTATGCCATACGGGCTGACAGGATAAGGGTGCTGTTTGTGGATAATGGCAAATGTAATGTGCCTTGCGATGACATTGGTCCTACTGCTATATTGCCATGTATCTTATGGCTAATTGTATCAATGGAGTTTAAAGAAACCATACCGCCGATTCTCTCTGTGAAATCTGCGCTGGTTGGCGATGTGGCAACTGTGAGGGATTGGAAATGAGAAGGATTGAATGTTGAGAACAGTCCAAGAAGGTGTCCAGCGTTGTAAACTGGTATGCCGTTGATACCCACCAGGTTGTGCCCTGTGCTGCATCCCATGATATGTATGCCTGCATCATATTCGTTGTTGGTCGAGATGCCGGGCATGGTCTGCAGGTAATGTATAGGGTCTGTATTGCCTAATATCTTAGGCAGGGTATTGATGAAAGTAATATCGAGTTTGGTAGTCGCATCTTGTCTTTTCAAGAAAGAAGAAATTTTCTTGGCGGTGATGTTGACATCGTTCAATGACTGGCTTTTCTCGTAAGTGCTATCCTTTAGGTTCTGTGCATTCATTATCCCTAAAGTCATAAAGGAAAACAATAGAAGGAGTGTATATCTTCTCATAGAGCGTAAAAGTTCGTAGCATCCTTCTCAAATAAGTTTGGAGAATGCTACGAGTAAAATATAAATTAGAATCTGCAACCTAATGTTGCTGACAATGTATTGAACTTCAAGTCGATGTCGTCATGGAACTTAGAGAAGTCCTGACCGTATGAGATACCGATAAATGCCTTCTTGTAAACAAAGTTTGCACCTACGTGCCAACCTGCCTGAAATCTGTTAGCCTGATGACCGTCACAGTCTTTCTTGTCGAAGATGTTGTCTAATTTATCTTCGTCTTTTTTTGTTTCGCCATAGTATTTGTAGGTCACTTCACGCTTTGCTGTACCAATGATGTTATATTTGAAATCAATACCTGCAAAAGGCTCTATTGCAAAGTCTGAGTTTGGAATAGCAACGTGGTAGAGCAGGCTTACAGGAACTTTGGCTGTAAGCATGTTTCCTGTGTATTTGAGAGTAACTTCTTGGCCTACCTCGTCAGAATAGAATGCGTACTGGAGAGCTGCACCAATCTCCAGATAGAGAGGTGCAGATGGAGTCAAGTTGATGGTGCGGTTGTAACCGATAGAGAAAGCGTTAAGTTTCTCGCTCAAGCCACTATTGTCTATTGCTTTCTGATATTCATCTCCATAATCATCATACCTGTCATTGAATGAAGAAAGACTGTAGCTGGTGCCAATACTGTTGTACTGCACATACAGGCTGTTCCAACCCTTGGAGATTTCGTTACTGCTGTTAGAAAAGTTCTTGCTCTGTGAAAACTGTGCAAACGATGTGGTACTGATCATCATCGCTGCTGCTAATGCTAAAAATTTAATTTTCATGATGTTTGTTA
>JAJXBQ010000024.1:0-20650 GCA_021640525.1 Segatella copri | reverse complement strand
GAAGAAGATTTTAATAGCTTTATTGGTCTGTTTCTCATTTGTGACAGCCAATGCCAAAGATTACAGTAAGTATTATCAGAACTTACCAGTTCAGATGCAGCAACCAACATTGCCTAGCATCCCAGACAATCATGTCAGCATCTTGGAATGTGGCGGTAATGGTGACGGACTCACCATGAATACCCAGGCGTTTGCCAAAGCCATCAGCAAACTGAACAAGATGGGCGGCGGTCATCTTAATGTGCCTGCAGGTATCTACCTTACCGGTCTCATCTCACTGAAGGACAATATTGACCTACATCTGGAAAAGAATGCCATCATCGTTCTTTCAGAAGACAAGAACGACCACTTCAAGATAGACGAGACTACGGGAAAGAAAGAAAACCGTGCAACTCCTGCCATCAATGCCAGCAAGAGAAAAAATATTTCTATCACAGGCGAGGGCACCATTGACGGAAACGGAGAATGGTGGAGACCGGTAAAGCGCAGTAAGGTTAGTGACGTAGAATGGAAAGAATTCCAGGCTATGGGTGGAACTCTTAATGAAAAAGGTGACATCTGGTATCCATTCAATCTGAAGCATGAACCTAACGTGGCAGAGAATATGGACGAACAGGAGAAAGCCCGCACACACATGATCAGATTCACCAGCTGCGAGAATGTGCTCGTACAGGGGGTTACACTTCTGAATAGTCCTAAGTTTCACATCATCCCTACCCGATGCAAGAATGTGACTATCGACGGAATCACCGTAAAATGTCCTTGGAATGCCCAAAATGGTGATGCGATTGATATCTCCAGCTGTAAGGATGTACTCATCGTAAACAATGTGATAGATGCTGGTGATGACGGAATCTGCATGAAGGGTGGTGCCGGCGCAGCAGGTGTGGCAGCAGGTCCTTGTGAAAACATCAACATTCAGGACAACACCGTATACCATGCCCATGGAGGTTTTGTTATCGGCAGCGAGTTCTCTGGCGGCATGAAGAATATTGTTGTTCGCAACAATACTTTCCAGGGAACAGATACCGGTTTACGCTTTAAAAGTGCAGTGAAGAGAGGTGGAACATCAGAGAATATCTATATCGACCATATCTACATGACCGATATCAAGGATGCAGCCATTACCTTTGAGACCACTTATTTTGACAACCATGTAGGTGCCCAGAAGCAGACAACTCCCGTAAAGCAGGAATTCCTGCCAAACTTTCAGGATATCCACATGAGCAACATCTACGTACGAGGTTGCGAAACAGGTATTGAAGCACATGGTGCAGAAGGTATGGTACACAATATCACCATCAAGAACTCCAATATCTTCTACACCAAGGAAGCCAAGAATATCGATGCTGCCTGCAAAATTCTGGTGGAAAACGTACGTTTTGAAAGTTTCGCAAAGTAAATTTTATACTCAACATTCAAGAAATCTACTTGACAACAGTAAGCGTATGATCGCAAACCGTGAAATGAATATCAAGACCCTCATAAGGCATTCCATAGACCTTATGAGGGTCTTTCTGATAATGCGGACGGGGATCTTGGGCAAGTACCTCTTTCAATATTTCAATCTTTTCTGCATTCAATCCCTGCAGACGCAGATGTCTGTCTACATCTTCAGAAATCTCTACATCAAGTTTCTGCCATTTGCGGTCATCAACAAAACCGCTCCTTGCCCCAGGATGAGAATCGGCATAAACAACATAAGGCTTAATGTCAAATATCGGTGTTTTGTCCATAAGATCAGCTCCCTTAACATGAATGACAGGACCATGCGGAGTCTCCCATTCGATATGAGAAATTTTTACCGATGAAAGACCTATATTATTGGGACGGAAAGGACTTCGAGTGGCAAAGACACCCACTTTCTCATTGCCTCCCAACACAGGAGGACGAACAACCGGACTGTGCGCTTTGTGCCTATTGGCAGAAAATTCCCAAATCAGCCAAAGATAATCAAAGCCCTCCATGCCACGCAGCGCATCAGGGTTACGAAATTCGGGTTCAAAAACAATCTGTCCTTCCAGTTCTGCTACCAATCCAGCCTGTTTGGGTATGCCAAACTTGCTACTGAAGGGAGAACGAAAATATGCTATTGGTTTTATCTCCATATTTACTAATTATTACACCTTAATTATATATAAGACGAAAAAAGCCATGAATTATTTTGCCGTATGCACAAAATAATGTACCTTTGCAGACAGAACAAAAAACAAAAAGAAATGAAAATACAAAGACCATCGTATGAAATCTGGTTACAGAAACCAGGGGAGCTCGGTATCTACCAGCAGATAGAACGAGCAGGAAGAGTATGCTATAAAAGTGAGAATAATACCACTGTGAATTCTGCCAAACCTTTCGTGGAGCGGATGGTGCAGAGTGAACACTTTGCCATGTTGGAGCATGGAACCGTGTATCTGGTATGCAAACATGGAGAGTTGCCGCTTTATACCCACAACAAGTTTTCACGCCTGAATACCATAGACGGCAAAGACTACATTACAACCAACCTCCGTGTATTGGCAGAAAACAAGGCGATGGATGATCTGAAATACCTCAGCAACTATGAAGAAGGTAAACACGAATTGCGTATTACCGTTCATTTTACTACTCAGATTTCCATAACCCGAGAATATAACCGTCATCGTGCCAACTCTATGGCAGAACAGAGTACCCGATACTGCAACTATTCGAAGAATAAGTTTGATAACGAGATTACCATCAACCTGCCTACATGGGTAGAAGCAGAAGGCTTCGATGGTTCACAAGATCCCAGCGACTACCGAATAGAAGATATGTGTGCTGACATTGCAGAAGGAAGAACTGCTGAATGGAGTAAACTCACAACTTGGATATTCGCCAATCAGGCTGCCGAATTTGCCTACATGAAACTGATAGAGGCAGGTTGCAAACCACAGGAAGCACGAGCTATCCTACCATTGGACTGCAACACAGAACTGGTTCATACCGCTTTCGTGAGTGACTGGAAACATTTCTTCGACCTTCGCGCATTAGGTACTACCGGTGCACCACATCCTGATGCCAAGATTTTAGCCTTGCCACTGATGGAAGAGTTTAAGCAGAAAGGTTACCTCTAAGGTTTAAAAAATATTAAAGCACCCTTTCAAAATACAGATTTTCTATTCTTTTGACATAACGAATAGATATATTTTGTATTTTTGCGGTGTGTTTTTCATAGTATTAGATTTAAGGTTATCAAGATTGGGGCTACGGCGGTAGCCCTTTTTTATTGTCTTTTTCAGCCTTACCTCTCTATTTTTTGCCGATTTTGCCACTTATTAGCCCCAAAACGCATTTTTTTGAAGAAAAACAAAAAAAAGTTGGCAAAAAATTTGGTGGAACCAGAAAATAGTAGTACCTTTGCAACCGCTTAAGAAAACCAAGCTATAGTCATCCAGACTGAAATAATGGAGAGATGGTAGAGTGGTCGATTACAACGGTCTTGAAAACCGTCGTACCGAGAGGTACCGGGGGTTCGAATCCCTCTCTCTCCGCAAGAGCCTTCTGAAAGAAATTTCGGAAGGCTTTTTTTTATTTCCGTATTTGTATATTTCCTTCATATTCATTCACTATCCATGACAAGAAGACTTCAAATGTAAAATTATGCTATATTATTTGGTCATATCAAAGAAAACATGTAACTTTGCTCAAAAAGTAAGCTACACGCAAGAAAAGACGAAACAATGATAGATCGCTGTTACATAGAAATCACCAATACATGCAATCTCAACTGCCACTTCTGTCCAAAACATACAAGAAAGAAAAGACAGTTGAGTGCTGAGGAATTCGACCTGCTCACCGACAAGATACGCGGGAAGGTCTGTTTTCTATATTTCCACATTATGGGCGAACCCCTACTACACCCTCTTCTACCCGAGTTTATCAATATGGCAAGAGAGAAAGGTTTCAAAACCGTACTTACATCCAACGGCACTCTGCTACCCAAAGCTATGGATCTCCTTGATACACTTCCCCACAAAATACAGCTCTCGCTCCACTCACACGAGAGTAATGCCAAGGGAGAACTTGCCAGTTACATGAACGAGGTGATGACTTTTTCAACCCAAGCAGCAGAGAAAGGAACCTGCATAGTTCTCAGACTTTGGAACCAAGGAGGAAAAGACCGGGAAAATGAAGAAGTAATGGAGCACATCGAAAAATTTGTCCCCAAACCCTGGAAAGAACGACCTGACGGTTACAGACTTGCCAATAATCTCTATCTGGAGTTTGACAGGAAATTCGAATGGCCCAACTTTGATAACCATATCGAAGAAAAGGAAATGATAAAAGGAAATCAGAAATCAGGTATCAGAGAAGAAAAAAGAGAAGTTTTCTGTAAAGCCCTACTCAAACAGATAGGCGTATTGGCAGACGGAACATTGGTACCCTGCTGTTTGGACCACAACGGAGATGTAGCACTTGGGAACCTGCTTGAACAATCGCTAGAAGAAATTCTGGCTTCACCCCGTGCCCAAGCTATGATAGAAGGTTTCAAGCACCATCAAGCCACAGAACATCTCTGCGAGACCTGTGAATCAGCCCTGGTAAGAAACAGTTTTAGAGGAAAAGCAAGAAGTTAATAGGAATTATGAAATATTATACAGCAATGACAATAGCCGGCTCTGACAGTTGTGGAGGAGCCGGCGTACAAGCTGACATCAAGACAATGTCAGCACTAGGCGTATATGCCGCATCGGCCATTACAGCCATTACCGTACAGAACACCCAGGGAGTTTATGCCATCCAAGACATCAACCCCGAAATCGTAAAGGGACAGATAGAAGCTGTGATGGACGACATCCACCCAGATGCCATCAAAGTAGGTATGGTGAACGACCGTACCACTATCCAGGCTATTGCTGAAGCCCTGAAAAGATACCAAGGGGAATACCAGCATCTCATCATTGACCCCGTGATGGTTTCCACCAGTGGTTGCAGACTCATGCAGGAGGACGCTCTCAGCATTTTCATACAGGAGTTATTACCACTTGCTACCCTGTTAACACCTAACATCCCGGAAGCAGAAATACTGTCAGGAATAAAGATACAGAATAAGGAAGATATTCAGAACGCAGCTTTAGCCATCAGTAAGTTAGGCTGCAAATATATACTCATCAAAGGCGGTCATTTTCAGGGAGCCGAGAAGATAGATTACCTCTTCGAAGACGGAAAACCTATTACCAGTTATCGAGGCCATAGCGTAAACACACGCAATACCCATGGTACAGGTTGTACCCTATCCTCTGCCATCACTTCATATCTGGCAAGAGAAATGGATATGAATACAGCCATCGCCATGGCAAAGACCTATCTTTCCGGAGCCATTCTGGCAGGAAAAGATGTGCAGATAGGAAAAGGGCATGGTCCGGTGAACCATTTCTACGAACCCAAAGCACTGTTTATCAAATAACAGCCAACACCTTTATATAAACAAATAAAATCACAACGAGTATGAAATGGATAGTAATCACCCAGCCTGATTTTATAGAGAATGAGGCAATTTACATCAACCAACTCTTCGATGCAGGAATAGACTTACTGCATCTGCGCAAACCAGAATCAAATATTGAGGAGTGTAAGCGACTGATACAGGAAATCGACAAGAAATGGCATAAAAAGATTGTAGTACACGACCACTTCGAACTTTGCCAGGAATTTCATCTTCATGGTATCCATCTTAACAGAAGAAACCACGAGATTCCAGAAGGCTTTCAAGGAAGCATCTCACAATCCTGCCATAGTTTTAAAGAAGTAGAACAAGCTCTCCAGACTATATCACCCAAGAACAAAGACGAAAAGAGCACGATTCTCAAACCTACGTGTCATTATGTTTTCCTCAGTCCAATCTTTGACAGCATTTCAAAGAAGGGCTACAAACATTCCTTCTCTAACAAAGACTTAGAGGAAGCAGGCATCAATGGAATCATCAATGAGCGAGTAGTTGCATTAGGAGGTGTCATCCCTGAATATATCCCACAGTTAAAAGCATGGAACTTTGGCGGAGCTGCATTTTTAGGAGACGTCTGGAACAGAAGATCTGATGCTAACTGGACGGAATATCTTGCAGGAATCAAGAAGAAACTTTCACCCGGGAATGCCCAGAATAAGCTAAACTGTTCAAACATCTGGTAGAGGAAAAGGCACTACCTTTTTACAAGATAGGCAGCATCTCAACAATAAAAATAAAAAAAATGCATTTTTATTTTGTAAAGTCTTCGATTTGCACTACCTTTGCACCCATGATATATCCAGATAATTTTGAAAACAAGATAGGATTCAACGAAATCCGCAAGATGTTGCGCGAAAGATGCCTCTCTCCACTCGGAAAGGAACAGGTAGACAAGATGGCATTCAGCAGCAATGCAGAACAAGTTAACGAATGGCTCATGCAGGTGCGTGAGTTCCGCAGACTGATGGAGGAAGTAGAAGACTTTCCCCTACAATATTTCTATGATGTAAGGGAGAGCATCCTCCGTATCCGTGTAGAAAACAGTCACCTGGAAGAGGACGAGCTGTTTGACTTGCGACGCTCACTGTCTACCATAGCAGATATGGTGAAAATACTGAATCACAGCGATGACGATGACGAGCCGGAAGACGGATGGAAAAGAGAGAAAAAGTATCCCTACCCAGCCCTACATCGCCTTTCACAGGATGTAGTTACTTTTCCACAACTGATTCAGCGCATCGACCAGATACTTGACAAATTCGGAAAGATCAGAGATAATGCAACCCCTGAACTTCTTCAGATTCGCAGAGAACTGGCAAAGACAGAGGGCAGCATCTCGCGTACCTTATATAGTATATTGCGCTCGGCACAAAGTGAAGGCATCGTAGAAAAAGATGTTACCCCTACCCTGCGTGACGGCAGACTGGTTATTCCCGTCATCCCTACTCTGAAGCGTAAAATCAAAGGTATCGTACACGATGAGAGTGCCACAGGTAAAACAGTCTTCATAGAACCTACCGAGGTGGTAGAGGCAAACAACCGAGTACGCGAACTGGAGGGCGAAGAGAGAAAGGAGATTATCCGCATCCTCACCGACTTTACCGACAAGGTACGCCCATACTCCAAGGAAATTCTGAACAGTTACCGTTTTCTTGCCATCATTGACCTGATACAAGCCAAGCAAAAACTGGCTGATATCTTCAAAGCCATAGAACCCGAGGTAGAAGACCACCCTCACATAGACTGGACCCGTGCGATACACCCATTATTGCAGCTATCTCTACAGAAAAAAAACGAGAAAGTTGTTCCGTTGGACATCATGCTGACACAGGACAAACGCATTCTTATCATCTCCGGTCCAAATGCAGGCGGTAAGTCTGTCTGTCTGAAAACCGTCGGATTATTGCAGTATATGCTGCAATGCGGTTTGAGTATCCCTGTAAGTGAACGTTCAAAGACAGGCGTCTTCCAAAACATCATGATTGATATCGGTGACGAACAGAGTCTGGAGAACGACTTGAGTACTTATTCATCTCATCTTCTGAACATGAAGAATATGATGAAGGCAGCCAATGGTGAGACCATCATTCTGATAGATGAGTTTGGTACAGGTACAGAGCCAGGAATCGGAGGTGCTATCGCCGAAGCTGTACTCGACAAGTTCTGCAAACAGCAGGCTTACGGTGTGATTACCACCCACTATCAGAATCTGAAGCATTTTGCCGACAGCCATGAAGGAGTGGTTAACGGCGCCATGCTCTACGACCGCCATGAGATGAAAGCCCTCTTCCAATTAGCTATCGGCAGACCAGGTTCTTCTTTCGCTATCGAAATTGCAAGAAAGATAGGATTACCCGAAGAAGTAATCAAGGAAGCATCAGATATCGTTGGTTCTGAATACATTCAAAGCGACAAGTATCTTCAGGATATAGTTCGTGACAAGCGATATTGGGAAAACAAACGCCAGAATATCCATCAGCGTGAAAAAGACATGGAGAAAACAATCTCCAAGTACGAAAACGACATAGAGGATATTGAGCGAAGCAGAAAGGCAATTCTCAAAAAGGCAAAAGAAGAAGCCGCAGAACTTCTGAAAGAAAGTAACAAGAGAATCGAAAACGCCATCCGGGAAATCAAAGAAAGCCAGGCTGAAAAAGAAGAAACCCGCCGTATCCGTCAGGAACTTGATACCTTCAAGCAAGAGGTTCAGGAAATTGATACCAAGGAGACCGATGACAAAATTGCCCGCAAGATAGCCCAGATTCAACAACGCAAAGAGCGCCATGCCAAACGCCAGGCTGAAAAGAAAGAGAATCAGGAAAAGGCTGCAGCAGCACTGAGGAATGCACAGAACAAGACTCAAGCAGATAGCAAACGTGATATTCAGATTGGCGATACGGTGCGCATCAAGGGACTGACTACAATCGGAAAGATAGAAAACATTACTGGAGATACAGCAACTGCCGTATTTGGAGGAATGAGAACCAAGATGCGCCTGAACCGTCTGGAGCATGCCACAACTCCTGTTGAAAATGCAGACAAGACAGAAGAGCGCAAGGAAAATCTGGCTTCATACGGTATCAGCAAGGAAACCAGAAAGACCATTGACTCTCATAAATCCAACTTCCACCAGGATCTGGACGTCCGCGGCATGCGAGGCGATGAAGCACTTAATGCGGTACAATACTTCATCGATGATGCTATCCTGGTAGGAATGCCAAGAGTCAGAATCCTTCACGGAAAGGGAAATGGCATCCTAAGACAGCTCATTCGCCAATATCTGAGTAGTGTGCCTAATGTGACCCATTATGCAGATGAACACGTACAATTTGGCGGATCAGGCATTACGGTAGTTGATTTTTAGCAAACAAACGTTAAACAACTGAAGTTTTTTGGCAAAACATTTGGCGGGTTCAAAGAAAAACCGTACCTTTGCACCCGCTTAAAAATTGAGACGGACAAGTCTCATACGACCAGCTCCCTCGGAATCCCCCAGGATGGGAACATAGCAAGGGTACTTGGTTGTAGCGGTGCGATATGAATCGCTTGTCCACCCGCCTCTTTAGCTCAGTTGGCCAGAGCACGTGATTTGTAATCTCGGGGTCGTTGGTTCGAATCCGACAAGAGGCTCAAAAAGGAATCTTCTTTTAGAAGGTTCCTTTTTTTGTTTACATACCCTTTTACATAATATATATCATAACTTTACACCTGAAACTCCAGTTTTACGAGGATCTATCTTTAATTATATATAAATATTTCCACCCTTTACACCTTATATAATAAAAAAGTTGTATTTTTGCAAATTGATATGTTACATCCGTAGAAATACAATAAAAACAATGAATACAGAAAATAACGAGAATCAGGAAGAAAAGAAAACAAGCCAGCAAATGCATAAGGTTAAAACAATTATCATCGACACAGGCAAGATAAGACAAACCAAAGCATTCGCTCGGCAAGACGGCGCCATCCTCGGAGTTGTCTGGATTGTCAGTTTCGTATGTACCATGCTGGCAGTAGACCCGCAATATCAGATGCTGGGATTTATTTCCAACATTCTCATCATAGCAACCCCATTTGTTGTAGCCAAGCGACTGAAGGCATTCCGTGACTATGCAAGAGACGGACATATCTCTTTCCGTCATGCTTTCTACTATTGCATCCAGACATTCTTCAATGCAACCCTTCTGCTTACCCTTGTACAATATCTCTGGTTCCGTTTTATGGATACAGGCCTATTCATGAACCAACTGCAAACCAACTATCAGATTGTGGCACAAGCGTATCAGTTAACAGCAGAGGAATCTAAAACCCTCCTCGATGCCATCAGCATGATGAAACCGATAGCCTGGGCTTCCATGTTTATGATTACCGACCTGGTAGCAGGTGCTGTACTCAGTCCGATTATTGCTGCTGTAATGGCAAAGAAGAACAAACAACAGCATACAAAATAACAATAAATAAGAAACAAACAGATAAATACAAGATAATGGATATTTCAGTAATAATTCCTCTTTTCAATGAGGAAGAGTCGTTACCAGAACTCTTCGCCTGGATAAAGCGAGTAATGGACGCAAACGATTTTACTTATGAAGTCATCTTTGTGAACGACGGTTCTACCGACCGTTCATGGAACGTCATAGAAGAACTTGCTGAGAAGAACGAGCAAGTAAAGGGTATCAAATTCCGCAGAAACTATGGAAAGAGCCCAGCACTCTTCTGTGGTTTCAAAGAAGCGCAGGGCGATGTTGTCATCACCATGGATGCCGATCTGCAGGATTCTCCAGACGAGATTCCGGGACTCTACCAGATGATCATGAAAGAGGGGTATGACCTCGTGTCCGGTTACAAGCAGAACCGTAAAGAAGGAGATCCTCTGAGCAAGACCATCCCTACCAAACTCTTCAATGCTACTGCACGCAAAGTAAGCGGCATACACAATCTGCACGACTTCAACTGCGGTCTGAAAGCTTATCGCCTCGACGTAGTTAAGAATATCGAGGTATATGGTGAGATGCATCGTTACATCCCATATCTAGCCAAGAATGCAGGTTTTGCCAAGATAGGCGAAAAGCCTGTTCATCATCAGGCTAGAAAGTTCGGAAAATCAAAGTTTATGGGATGGAACCGCTTTGTAAACGGTTATCTTGACCTGATGACTCTCTGGTTCCTGAGCAATTTTGGCAAAAAGCCAATGCACGTATTCGGCTTCCTGGGTAGCGTCGTATTCTTCATTGCCTTCCTGTCGCTCATCGGCTTAGGTATCGACAAGGCTATCGATCTGCACAACGGCATCTACGGACATCTCATTACCGATTCACCTTACTTCTTCATTGCTCTTGTAGCAATGGTGTTGGGTAGTCAGCTGTTCCTTGCCGGATTCCTGGGCGACCTTATCAGCCGTCAGAACCCGAACCGTAACGATTATCAAATAGAAAAAGAAATAAGATGCGGAAAATAATACCTTTCGTCATTTTCATGGTTCTCGCCATGGTGGGATGTACATCTCTCGACTGCCCACTCAACAATACGGTATATACCAAATATAAGTTGATGGGCGACAACAAGACGCTAAAAGACACGCTAACGATTTCTACGAAAAAGATAGAAGGAACAGATAGTGTGCTGATCAATAAGGATGTAAACGTAGACAGTTTCAGCCTGCCTATGAGTTACAGCCTGGATGAAGACGTATTGTTTTTCGAGATACATACCCTATCGAAGCAAGTATTCAAGGACACCGTGACAGTATCAAAGGAAAACCGCTCTCATTTTGAGTCGGTAGACTGCAGTCCATCGTTCTTCCATACGATAACCGATGTAAAGACTACTCACAATTATATCGACTCAATAGTCATCAATCAAAAAGAGGTAAATTATGATGCATCCAAAGCACATTTCTACATATATTTTGGCAATCGCAACTAGTATGCTTTCCTTATTTGC
Source organism: Segatella copri (assembly GCA_021640525.1). GTDB lineage: Bacteria > Bacteroidota > Bacteroidia > Bacteroidales > Bacteroidaceae > Prevotella > Prevotella copri_S. The sequence goes on along the minus strand of JAJXBQ010000024.1, from coordinate 9,237 downwards.
TGTTCTCCCATGTCAGGCCCAAAGCAAGAAGAAGATCATAGAGCAGCAGCCAGATACCATACCTTTTTTTAGAGGTATGGCTGTGGGAGTAGACCTGATAGGTCCCGTACAGTTGATGGTTAGCGACTATGGGCAGTACGAAGCATCTCTCCGTATCAATCTGAAAGACAAGTATTATCCTGTTTTCGAATTGGGTTATGGAAAGGCAGATGCCAGCGATGAGGCAACCCGAATCACCTACAAGACCAGCGCTCCCTATTTCAGATTAGGTGTAGACTGGAATCTTCTGAAGAACAAACACGACGACTACCGTCTGTTTGGCGGTTTCCGTTATGCCTGCACCTATTATGAATATGACCTGAGCGCCCCACCCGTTACAGACCCGGTATGGGGCGGCGAAACGCCCTATGGAGGTAATGGCATTTCCTGCAACTATCATTGGCTGGAAGGTGTAATAGGTATTGATGCCAAAATCTGGGGTCCCGTCCGTATGGGCTGGAGTTTCAGATACAAACGCCGCCTCTTCAAGAACGATGGAGAATTAGGCAACACCTGGTATGTGCCAGGCTACGGTAAGCAGGGAGGTTCACGCCTTGGCGGAACATTCAATGTAACCCTAGAGATTTAAAGACTTCATAATGTGTAAAGAATGAAAAAAAAGAAACTTATCTGGCAGATTCCATTTCTGTTGATACTCATCGTTGGTACCATCGTTATCATACGCCAGCAGCATAACACCCCTTACCAGAAGGATACTGGTTTTATCTTTGGCACCATCTATCACATTACCTATCAGAGTGATACCAATTACCAGCAAGAGATAGAAGCAGAACTCAAGAAGGTAGACCAATCCTTGTCTCCTTTCAATAAGACCTCTGTCATCACACAGGTAAACCAAGGTAAAGATATTGAAGTAGACGAAATGTTTACCGAAGTATTCCGCATGGCAGAAAGCATCTCAAAAGAAACCAATGGAGCCTTTGATATCACGGTTGCCCCAATGGTAAACCTCTGGGGCTTTGGATTCAAGCAGGGGGTACCTCCTACGAAAGCCAAGATAGACAGTATCAAAACGCTGGTTGGTTATGAGAAAGTAGCCTTGGAAAAGGGACGCATCATCAAGCAAAATCCTAAAATCATGCTTGACTGTTCTGCTATCGCCAAAGGATATGGCAGCGACATTGTTGCCAGATTCCTGAAAAAGAAAGGTATCAGCAACTTTATGGTTGAGATTGGTGGAGAAATCGTAGTAAACGGTGTTAGCGAGAAACAAGTGCCTTGGCATATTGGTATCAACAAGCCAACTGACGATTCTACCAATACGAGTCAGGAAATTCAGGATGTACTTGATATTACCGACATAGCCATGGCTACGAGTGGTAACTACAGAAACTTCTATTATAAAAACGGCAAGAAGTATGCACATACCATAGACCCCAAAACAGGCTATCCTGTACAGCATAACATCTTATCTGCAACGGTTTTAGCCAAGAACTGTGCTACAGCCGATGCCTATGCTACCTCGTTTATGGTAATGGGAATGGAGGGCGCAAAACAGATTCTGAAAAAGCATCCGGACCTCTGTGCATATCTCATCTATGCTGACGAGAAAGGACAAAACAAGATATGGTATTCACCGTCTCTCAAAAACAAGATATTAAATAAATAAACTTACATGTCAACCAATAGACTATACGACAGTTTATTATCACTCCCATTATTCCTGGGAATGACTTGCTATGACTTCCAAAATGTAGCTGGTAAAACCCGTTTTGACTTTCAAAAACTGGAAGCGGGTGAAACTATAGTTGAAGAAGGCACCAGTTGTACACGTCTATATTATTTAATCAGTGGAGATATTACGGTGATAACCCAGGCAGACGACTACGGCTATCAGGTAGAAGAAGACATTTCGGCACCGGAATCATTCCAGCTGGAACGACTTTTCGGTCTTACCCAGCGCTTCACCCACACTTATGTGGCAAAGAACAACTGCAGCATCATGTCAGTCAGCAAGCAAGAGATCATGAAGTTATCCGATGAATATGAAATATTCCGCATCAATCTTCTGAACTTGGTCTGCACCCAATCCCAGAAGAACAACCGCAGACTGTTCAGAGTTCCTGCCAAGACACTGAGTGAGCGTCTGATCCGTTTCTTCGAGAGCCACAGCGTTCGCCCGGCAGGCGAGAAAATCTTTCATATCAAGATGACCCGTTTAGCAGAAGAGATGAATGTAAAGCGCATCTATGTATCCAAAGCCCTCAACGAATTACAGTCAGAAGGACTTATCCAGCTAGAACGAGGCAGAATCTATATCCCTGCACTGGAAAATCTCATCAAACGATAAAGAAAGTTGAACTTTCGCATGTGGTTCAAGAACGGGCTGAAGGCCCAAAAGCTCCTAGCCCAGGGCATCGCCCTGGGTATAATAGCAATCAGCAAGGCGCCCTGTAAGGGCAAAAGCTTTGTATATTGCCAGGTATTTGAAAGCTTTTGCCCTTACAGGGCGACAGGTTTGCGTCCGTAATAACCCAGGGCGATGCCCTGGGCTAGGAGCTTCTGCCCTTTCAGGGCGTGTGGGGCAAAACTTGCGAAACTTCAGTAAAGAAAATATAACGACCGATAAATATAAGTTAAAAACGTTTATTATCAAGGCAATAAAGCATTTTTTTGCTAACTTTGCAGCTAAAAAGTAACAATATGCAAGACAATACAATACAAAATAGAACCAACCCATTCTTCGTGCCTTACAATACACCGCACGATACAGTACCATTCGAACGAATCCGTCTCGAAGATTATGAGCCGGCATTCATGGAGGGAATCCGCCGTGATGACGAAGCTACAGACAAGATCGTAAACGATCCGGCAGAACCAACCTTTGAGAATACCATTGCAAGAGTTGATACCGACAAGGGCGAACACTATTACGACCTCTTAAGCCGTGTATCTAACGTTTTCTCATGCATGATGAGTGCTGAAACCTGCGATGAGATGGAAGAGATTGCGCAGAAGATGAGTCCGATTCTCACCAAGCACGCAAATGACATCACGCTGAACAAGAAGCTCTTCGAGCGCATCAAGTTCGTTCACGACCATCCAAACAGAGAACTGACTCCAGAAGAGAAGATGCTTCTGGATACCAGCTATGACGGATTCGTACGCAGCGGTGCACTCTTAGATGAAGAAGGTAAAGAGAAACTTCGCGAACTTACAGAAGAAGCCAGTATGCTCACTCTGCAGTTCTCACAGAATCGCTTAAAAGAAAACAAGGCATTTACGCTCCATATCACAGACGAAGCTCAGCTTGACGGACTTCCAGAAACAGCAAAAGCAGCCGCTGCGCATACCGCCAAAGAGCAGGAAAAAGAAGGCTGGATCTTCACACTCGATTATCCAAGTTATTCTCCTTTCATGACCTACTCTACCCAGCGTGAGCTCCGCAAACAGATGTATATGGCACGCAATACGGTATGTACCCATGATAACGAGCAGAACAATCTGGAAATCTGCAAACGGTTGGTAAACCTGCGCAGAGAGCTCGCTCAGTTGCTCGGTTTCGAAACCTATGCCGACTATGTTCTTCGCCACCGTATGGCAAGCAATACAGAACATGTATATAAACTTCTCAACGACCTGATAGAGGCTTATAAGCCAACGGCAGAAAAGGAAGTGAAAGAAGTGGAAGCCCTTGCCAAGAAGCTGGAGGGTGAAGATTTCGAAATGAAACCATGGGATTTCGGCTTCTATTCTCATAAACTCCAGATGGAGAAATATAATCTCGATGCAGAAATGCTTCGCCCTTATTTCCAGCTGGATAAAGTGATAGGCGGTGTCTTCGGCCTCGCCAACAAACTGTATGGCATCACCTTTAAGGAGAACAAAGAGATACCGGTATACCACCCAGACGTCAAGGCATACGAGGTATTTGATAAAGACGGCAGCTATCTGGCTGTATTCTATGCCGACTTCTTCCCTCGCAAGGGCAAGCAAGGAGGTGCCTGGATGACAGAGTTCCAGGGACAGTGGATAGACCATAAGGGCAACAACATACGTCCTCACGTAAGTGTGGTAATGAACTTTACCAAGCCAACAGAAGAAAAACCTGCTCTCTTGACATTAGGAGAAGTAGAAACCTTCCTCCATGAGTTTGGTCACAGTCTTCACGGCATGTTTGCCAATACCCGCTTCGAGAGTCTTTCGGGAACCAACGTATGGTGGGACTTCGTAGAATTGCCATCACAGTTTATGGAGAATTATGCAATAGAGAAAGATTTTCTCCGTACATTTGCCTTCCACTATCAGACAGGTGAACCATTGCCAGATGAACTCATAGAGCGCATCATGAAGAGTCGCAACTTCATGACAGCCTACGGTTGCTTGCGCCAGGTAAGTTTCGGATTGCTTGACATGGCATACTACACCCCAAAAAAAGAATTTACTGCCGACATCATGCCTTATGAAAAGGAAGCCTGGAAAAAGGCGATGATATTGCCACAGTTGCAGGAAACCTGTATGACCGTACAGTTCTCCCACATCATGGCTGGAGGCTATGCCGCAGGATATTATAGCTACAAATGGGCAGAAGTACTGGATGCTGATGCTTTCAGTGTATTCAAGAAGAATGGAATCTTCGACCAGAAGACTGCTCAAAGTTTCCGTGACAACGTACTCTCTAAGGGTGGAACAGAGCATCCTATGGTTCTCTACAAACGGTTCCGTGGACAAGAGCCAACCATCGATGCACTGCTGGAACGTAACGAAATCAAGGTACAACATAAAGGATAAAAGGATGGCAAACGAACTTTCCAAACAAACCAAGCTCGACCTTCGCTATTTGCGAATGGCACGTATATGGGCTGAAAACAGCTATTGCAAACGCCGACAGGTAGGTGCACTGGTTGTAAAAGATAAAATGATTATCAGTGATGGCTACAACGGTACACCGAGCGGATTTGAAAATGTCTGTGAGGATAACAACGTAACCAAGCCATACGTTCTCCATGCGGAGGCTAATGCTATTACGAAACTGGCTCGCAGCAGCAATAACAGTGAGGGAAGTACGCTTTACGTCACCGCCTCTCCATGTATAGAATGTGCCAAACTGATCATACAGTCGGGCATCAAGCGTGTTGTATATGCAGAGAAATACCGTCTGGACGATGGTATCAAACTGATGCAACGAGCAGGAATCAAGGTAGAATACCTCAATCCTGATGAAAAGACATCTTCTGTAGAAGATTAGAGATAAGATAGATAAAACGTTAGTAAAAAGAGAATTGTTATGAACATGAGTAAGAATAAGACCAACCGCTTTATGCCATTCATCATGGCATTCTGTGTTGTGATAGGTATTATCATCGGAACATTCTTTTCCAACCATTTCTCTGGAAATCGCCTCAACGTTATCAATAGTGGAAGCAACCGTCTGAACAACCTGCTCCATCTTATTGACGACCAATATGTAGATGCCGTGAACATCGACTCGCTGGTAGATAAGGCAATTCCACAGATTTTAGCAGAACTGGATCCACATTCCGTATATATCAGTGCTAAAGACGCAGCTCAGGCCACCGACGATCTGAAAGGCTCGTTCTCGGGTGTAGGCGTAGAGTTTGTCATCCGCCAAGATACGATACATATACAGAATGTGATACAGAATGGTCCTGCCGAGAAAGCCGGACTTTTGGCAGGAGATAAGATTGTAGCCGTAGACGGCAAGCCTTTTGTCGGCAAGATTGTAACCAATCAGGAGGCTATGCATCGCCTGAAGGGTCCAAAGGATACCAAGGTGAAAATCGGAGTTATACGATATGGAAGCAAGAAGGTTCAGACCTTTACCGTAACCCGAGGTGAAATACCGACAAAGAGTGTTACAGCAGCTTACATGCTTAACGATAAAACGGGCTATATCCGTATCAAGAACTTTGGCGAGAACACCTATCCGGAAATGCTGATTGCCCTTGCCAAACTCTCACAGCAGGGATTCAGCAACCTCTGTATTGACCTTCGGGATAACTCAGGTGGTTACCTGACGGCTGCAGTAAACATGGCAAACGAATTCTTGCCAGACAAGAAGCTCATCGTTTACACACAGGGACGCAAATCGCCTAGACATAACTATATGAGTGACGGTAAGGGTGCCTACCAGAAGATTCCGATGGTAGTTCTCATCAATGAAGGTTCTGCATCATCTGCAGAAATCTTTGCGGGTGCTATGCAAGACAACGACCGTGCTACCATCATCGGACGACGCTCGTTTGGTAAGGGATTGGTTCAGCAACAGATAGAATTCCCTGACCACAGCCTCATCCGTCTGACCATTGCGCGCTACTATACTCCTTCAGGAAGATGCATCCAGAAGCCATATACGCTGGGCGATGACAAGGATTATGAGCAAGACTTGCTTGACAGATATCAGCACGGAGAGTTCTTCTCACAGGATAGCATCAAGCATACAGGACCAGCTTATCATACAGGTAACGGCCGTATTGTCTATGGCGGAGGTGGCATCACCCCAGACATCTTTGTTCCTGAAGATACGCTCGGCATGACATCCTATTTCAAGGAGGCTAGTCTGAGTGGTCTCATCTTGCAGTTTGCCTTCACTTATACAGACGATAACCGTCCGAAGTTGAACAACTTCAAGGAGATGATGGAACTTGCCGATTATCTTGACAGTCAGGACATGGTTGAAAAGTTTGCCAGCTATGCTGATAAACGTGGTTTGAAACGTAGAAATCTTTTAATCAAGAAATCACACAAACTGTTAGACCGTGTCATCGACAGCCGTATCATCTACAATATGTTGGACGAGCAGGCATGGACCCAGTACATCAATCTTGATGATCCAGTCATCAAAAAGACGCTGGATGTATTTGAGAACCATGCAGCATTTCCAAAGAAACCAGAGCCAGCCAAAAAACGCGCTGCGAAGAAAGAAAAGATAGCTATGGCGAATACGCCCTACAACTATTCTTCCTTACACCATAATAATTGTATGATAGCAAATGCTTAAGGCATGGACAAGAAAGAATTAAGAAAAATCATAAAAGACAGAAAGCGACAGTATTCCTCAAGACAACTTGAGGAACTGTCGCTTTCTGTATTATCACGTTTAGATTCCAACCCGCATCTTCAGAATGCCCAAACCATACTGATGTACTATTCGCTTCCTGATGAAGTGGACACCCATCATTATATAGACCAGCTTGTTTCCAGGGGAAAACGGGTGATACTGCCCGTTGTGCTGGACGATACGAATATGGAACTGAGAGAATATTCCGGAGTTCAAGACCTGAAGGAAGGAGCCTATCATATACTTGAACCGATAGGCAAGATTTATCCGGAGGAGAAATATCCTGAGATAGAACTTGCCGTAATCCCAGGTATGAGTTTCGATATGAAAGGCAACCGGTTAGGAAGAGGAAAAGGCTATTACGACAGATTTCTTACCCTGATTCCACATGCATACAAAATAGGCATCTGTTTCGACTTCCAGAAAATCAAAGAGGAAGGACTCCTTCCTGTTACCCCTACAGATATATGCATGGACGAAATCATATAGCATATAGAGCGGGGAATATTAATAAAAGCGTATATCTGCAATAACCTGTGCACCAACCTGTTCATTCAAACGGTGAACAAGGTTAGCACGGCTCATCGTGAGGTCAGCCCTCAATGCAGCATTCTCTATCTTTACATAGAGAGTCTGGTTCTTGATAAACTTATCACCACAATATGCAGCAATATTATCCCCTACCACAGAATCCCAACTCATGATCAGGCGTTTCTGCTGCAAAGGAGTCTCCAAGCCTTCCTTTCTCAGAAATTCGGGCAAGAGTTCTGCTATTGACTTAACTTTTCTTTTAAACATATTCTTACTTCATTATTTCCCCATTCTCTACATAGAATATCGTATGATCTCCCTGCATGTTCTGGAGAATCTTATCCAAATGATCACGGTTCGTATCCGTAATAAAAATCTGTCCGAAATGGTCACCGGCAACCAGTTTCACAATAGCCTCAACCCGCTGAGCATCCAACTTATCGAAAATATCATCTAAGAGGAGCAGAGGAAGTGTATTGGAACTCGTGCGTTGCAGGAAGGTAAATTGAGCCAGCTTCAGGGCAATCACGAAAGTTTTGTTCTGTCCCTGACTTCCCTCTCTCTTCATCGGATAATCACCCAGCAAAAACTCCAGATCATCACGGTGAACACCATGCAGAGAATACCCTACAGCACGATCCTTAAACCGGTCGCGCTGGATAACATCCAGCAAAGGACCTCTCTGGCAATGAGAAACATAGTGAAGACGGACCTGCTCCTTATCACCCGAAATCTGCTGATAAATCTGCTGAAACAGCGGAACCAGTTCGTCAACGAAAGCCTGCCGTTTCCGGTACAGCAATTCACCATTACTCGCCATCTGCTGTTCCCAAAGTTCCAGCAGCGTAATATCAGGCTCCTCCTCCATTTTCAGCAAGGCATTTCTCTGTTGCAAAGCCTTATTATAGTTGGCTAAAGCCTCTATATAAGAGTAATCATACTGAGAGATGACCACATCCATCAGTTTTCTGCGCTCTTCACTCCCACCTTCTATCAGAGAAACATCAGATGGAGAAACCAGAATCAGAGGGATAAGCCCAATATGTTGCGAAAGACGCTTATACTCCTTCTTGTTTCTCTTGAAATGCTTCTTGGTGCCCCGTTTCATGCCACAGTAAACATTCTCTATCTCCCCCTTATCATTATCATAATTTCCCTCCAGCATAAAGAAAGGCTCATCATGAGTAATAATCTGGGAATCGATAGAATTATAGGCACTCCTACAGAAAGAGAGATAATAGATGGCATCAAGGAAATTAGTCTTTCCCATGCCATTATGTCCTATCAGACAATTGATTTTGGGCGACAACTCCAGGTTGGCGCTCTTTATATTTTTAAAGTTAATAATGGAAATATTCTTTAAAATCATAGTCTCTTTTCTGCTTTTATAGTGCAAAGTTAGCAGAAAAAGAGGAAAAAACAAAAAAAATAGGCTAGAAATTTCAATAATTGAATAAAATTGAGTAAATTTGCAGAAGTTTAGCGGCATTCCACAATTTGAAAGCTAACTTTCTATTGAACAGATTGCCCCGAAACCAGAAACGAAAAAGTATAGAATAATAAAAAAGCAAAATAAAAATGGCAAACAACAACGTACAGGCTCAGGAAACAGAGAGCCTAAACAT
>JAJXBQ010000023.1:0-20792 GCA_021640525.1 Segatella copri | reverse complement strand
TAATTAACGTTAAAAAATACGCTCAAAGCTTGCTCAATTAGAGTAAAACAGGGCGCAGGGGTATTACAAAAATAAAACCCAGGGCGATTGCCCTGGGCTATGAGCTTCTGCCCTTTCAGGGCGTAAGGCGACAGCAGACGGCATTACAACCCTGAGGGCAAGACAAATGTATTTTTAGTTGCTATAAGCACTCTCACCATGCTCGTAGATGTCGAGACCTTCCTCCTCTACTCGCTTGTCAACACGTACACCTACACTCTTATCTACTACCTTGAAGATAATGTAGGTAACTACTACGCTGTAGATGATGCTTACCACGGTGGCTACCACCTGAATCCAAAGCTGATGCCAGTCGCCATAGAGGGCACCCTGTACACCTTCGGCTCCTGTTACATACTGAGTGGCGAAGACACCAGTGAGGACTGATCCCAGAATACCACCCATACCATGAACACCAAAGGCATCGAGGGCATCATCATACTTGAACTTCTCCTTTACCACCGCTACCATGAAGAAGCAGACGATGGTGGAAATGATACCGATGCAGAAAGCTCCGAAAATATCGGTACTGCCGGCTGCAGGAGTGATGGCTACCAGTCCGGCAACAGCACCGGTACAAGCACCTACTGTAGTTGGCTTCTTGTTCACAATCCAGTCGATGAGCATCCAGGTAGTGGCTGCTGCAGCTGTGGAGATATGGGTTACAAGGAAGGCGTTGGCTGCCAGACCATCAGCAGCCAGACCGCTACCGGCATTGAAACCGAACCATCCCAACCAGAGAAACGACATACCCATGAACACGAAGGTGATGTTGTGAGGTGTGATAGGATGACCCGCACGGTAATCATCTCGCTTGCCTACACAGAGTGCCATGACCAGAGCGGCTACACCGGCATTGATATGAACCACGGTACCACCCGCAAAGTCGATGGCTCCCATCTCCTGCAGGAAACCGCCACCCCATACCCAGTGGGCCATAGGAAGATAAGCGATGATAACCCAGAGGATGGTGAAAAGTACATATCCGCTGAACTTCACACGCTCGGCAAAGGCACCGAGAATCAAGGCTGGAGTAATCAGGGCGAACATGCACTGGAACATTGCAAAGGTTAGCTCTGGAATGCCTGTAGGCATGATGGCATCCAAGCCGATGCCGTGGAGGAAACATTTATCGAAACCACCAATGACGCAAGCCAGAGGATTGCCCGAATCGGCATATTCTGTAGAGAATGCCCAGGAATAACCGAAGGCTACCCATATCAGACTGACTACTGCCACGATGAAAACCGTCTGCATCAGGATGCTGAGAATATTCTTCTGGCGCACCAAACCACCATAAAAAAGTGCTATACCCGGGATTGACATCAAAAGCACCAAGATGGTGGCCATGATCATCCACGCTGTGTTACCCGTATCAAGTGTCGTCAATAATAAACTGCTCATAAAAATATCTTATAGTTAAATTAGAATACTAAATAATATTTATTAAAGATAAGTAAGAATGCCTAATTCAACATTCAACACTTAACATTCAACATTTTAAATTATTCCTCTTTCTCAGCATTATACAATGCAATGTCGCCTCGCTCGCCAGTTCTGATTCTAACGGTATCGAGTACAGGAATCACGAAGATTCTGCCGTCTCCTACTTCACCGGTCTGTGCAGCGCCCTGGATGGCGGCGATGGTTGGTTCCACGTTCTTATCACGAACCACAATATTCAGAAGCACACGCTCGATGCTGCTGGTATCATACATCACACCACGGTAAATGCGAGCCTGGCGCATTTTACCCTCACCTCTTACATTATAATAAGAGAACCACTCGATGTCTGCTGCTAAAAGTGCCTTCTTGACATCCTCGAATCTAGACTTGCGGATAATTGCCTCAATCTTCTTCATAATCCTTTAATAATTAATAATGTGTTAATACTTCTATTGATTGTCTCTTTTCGAAAACGGACCTTCATTGGTTGCTATTCAAATCAAGCCTTTCTTTTACACTATGTTCGTTTTCGGCTGCAAAATTAATACATTTTGTCAGCATTTTAAAGAAAATAAAAACATTTCGCTTTTATTTTTTATCGAATATTTTAAATTTATCCGGGCTTATCGCATTCTCCTTACAATTTGTAAGGCAGAAAGCTATTTTATGATACAAATTGTAAGATAGCGAAAAATAATCAAGATTTCTGTATTTATTTTCTTGCATATTTCAACAAATCGTCGTACCTTTGCAACCGAAATCAAACAAATAGTCATCGAAATATTCGAAAGACTAGCAAAAAGTCAAATCTCAAAAGAGATAAGACATGAGAGATAAAAGAAGAGTATTCAAACATAAAGAACAACGCAGATGAAAGAAACAGTTCATTTTACAAAGATGCAGGGAGCGGGTAACGATTATATATATGTAGATACCCAACAATACGACATCCCTGACCCAGAGAAGGCGGCCATTGCCTGGAGTGCTTATCATACGGGCATAGGAAGCGACGGACTGGTTCTCATCGGAAAGCCGCACGACGGCAGAAGAGCAGATTATTCGATGCGTATCTTCAACGCCGATGGTTCAGAAGCGATGATGTGCGGCAATGCAAGCCGATGCATCGGTAAGTATCTTTACGAAAAAGGATTGACCCGAAAGGACACCATCCGACTGGAAACACTTTCGGGTATCAAGATATTGAAACTTCATCTTCAGGATAATAAAGAAGTTGTGGAATCGGTAACAGTAGACATGCTGGAACCCAAACTTGAAAATCCCGAGCAATTCATAGGCCCTTCGGTGCTCGAAGCTGACGGCAGAAAATTTGAAGGCACCTATGTTTGCATGGGTAATCCGCATTTCGTTACCTTCGTGGATGACATCGACACCATCGACATCGCCCACTATGGTAAAATCCTGGAAAGAGACAAGGCATTTCCCCAGAGATGCAACATAGAATTTGCACAAGTAACTGACACAGACATCATAAGGACACGAGTTTGGGAAAGGGGAAGCGGCATCACAATGGCTTGCGGAACAGGAGCCTGTGCCACAGCCGTAGCCGCAGCCCTTACCAAGCGTACCGGTAGAAAGTGCAGTATCGTGATGGATGGCGGAACGCTGGAAATAGAATATAGCGAGGCTGATGATCATGTTTACATGACGGGACCTGCAGCCTTCTCATTCGAAGGAGAAATCCGGTTGTAATGTTGAATGTTAAATGTTATATTTAACTGCACCAACAAAATCTCTGGAGTGTTGAATGTGGAATGTTGAATTTAGCTGCACCCACAAAGTTAACACTTAACATTTAACATTAAACATTAAAATAAAATAGACGCAAACTTAAATAACAAATGGTCGATAATGACCACAAATAAAAGGAGAAACAAAATATGGCATTAGTTAATGAACATTTCCTGAAGTTGGCCAACAACTACTTGTTTGCCGACATCGCAAAGAAGGTGAACGCCTACAAGATTGCACATCCAAAGCAGCGTGTAATCAGCCTGGGCATCGGTGACGTAACCCAACCTCTCTGCCCTGCCGTCATCAAGGCGATGCACAAGGCAGTGGATGAGATGGCTGAGCAGGCTTCTTTCCGAGGCTACGGTCCGGAACGAGGCTACGATTTCCTTCGTGAGGCTATCATCAAGAACGACTTCCTGCCTCGTGGCATTCATCTCGACGCCAACGAGGTATTCGTAAACGATGGAGCCAAGAGTGATACAGGAAATATTCAGGAGATTTTGAGATGGGATAACAACATCGGCGTTACCGACCCGATTTATCCGGTTTATATAGACTCTAACGTGATGATAGGTAGAGCCGGAGTCTTTGAGAACGGCAAGTGGAGCAATGTAACCTACATGCCTTGCGATGAAAGCGACGAGTTCATCCCTCAGATTCCAGACCACCGTGTAGATATGATTTATCTCTGTTATCCAAACAACCCTACGGGTACGGTCATCTCGAAAGAGGAACTCAGAAAATGGGTAAACTACGCTATCAAGAACGAGAGCATCATCCTCTATGATGCAGCCTACGAGGCATATATCACCGACCCTGACATTCCTCATTCTATCTACGAGATTCGTGGAGCCAGAAAGGTAGCGATAGAATTCCACAGTTATTCTAAGACTGCCGGATTCACCGGTGTGCGTTGTGGATACACCATCGTTCCTAAGGAGTTGAAAGCAAAGACATTGACGGGTGAGGAAGTGGCACTGAACCCAATCTGGGACCGCCGCCAGTGCACCAAGTTTAATGGTACAAGCTATATCAGCCAGCGTGCTGCCGAAGCCATCTACACCCCTGAGGGTAAGGAACAGGTGAAGGCAACCATCAATTACTATATGGAGAATGCCCACTTCATGAGAGCAGAACTCCAGAAACTCGGTTTGAGAGTATATGGCGGCGAGAATGCACCTTATCTTTGGGTGAAGACGCCAAACAATACACCTAGCTGGAAATTCTTCGAAGAGATGCTTTATGGTGCCAGCGTAGTCTGCACCCCAGGTGTCGGCTTCGGTCCATCAGGCGAAGGCTACATCCGACTCACCGCCTTCGGCGAGCATGAGGACTGCAAGGAAGCCATGGAGAGAATAGCCAAATGGTTAGGAAAATAATTCAACACAATAGCCAAATGGTTAGGAAAATAATTCAACACTTAACATTGAACATTAAACATTAAAAAATATAAGGTATGAGCAACTTAAGATTTGAAGCTGTTTCAGAGGCTTCCAAGAGAAAGCCTGTTGAGGTAACCGCTCCTAGCGAGCGACCAAGTGAATTCTTCGGTAAGAAGGTATTCAACCGACAGAAGATGTACAAGTATCTCCCTGCAGATGTCTATGAGAAACTGGTAGACGTCATCGACAACGGAGCACGTCTCGACCGTAACATCGCCAATGCCGTAGCCAAAGGCATCAAGCAGTGGGCTGACGAGAATGGCGTAACCCACTACACCCACTGGTTCCAGCCATTGACAGAAGGTACTGCCGAGAAGCACGATGCCTTCATCGAGCACGATGGCAAGGGTGGTATGATCGAGGAATTTTCAGGCAAGTTGCTCGTTCAGCAGGAGCCTGATGCATCATCTTTCCCATCTGGAGGTATCCGCTCAACCTTCGAGGCACGCGGTTATTCTGCATGGGATCCAACATCACCTGTATTCATCATCGACGATACACTCTGTATCCCTACCGTCTTCATCTCTTATACAGGTGAGGCACTCGACTATAAAGCTCCATTGCTCCGTTCATTGCACGCTGTAAACGTAGCAGCAACAGAGGTTTGCCACTACTTCAACCCAGATGTCAAGAAAGTTATTTCCAATCTCGGTTGGGAGCAGGAGTACTTCCTGGTAGATGAGAGTTTGTATGCAGCACGTCCTGACCTGATGCTGACAGGCCGCACCCTGATGGGTCATGATTCTGCTAAGAACCAGCAGATGGACGACCACTATTTCGGTGCCATTCCAGAGCGTGTTCAGGCATTCATGAAGGATTTGGAAATCCAGGCTCTCGAACTCGGTATTCCTTGCAAGACCCGTCACAACGAGGTAGCACCCAACCAGTTTGAGTTGGCACCTATCTTCGAGGAGACCAACCTTGCCGTTGACCACAACATGCTCCTGATGAGCTTGATGAAGAAGGTAGCTCGCCATCACGGTTTCCGCGTACTTCTTCATGAGAAGCCATTCGCAGGCATCAACGGTTCCGGTAAGCACAACAACTGGAGTCTCGCTACAGATACCGGCATCCTGCTTCATGGTCCTGGCAAGACACCAGAGGATAACCTCCGTTTCGTAGTCTTCATCACAGAGACCCTGATGGGTGTATACAAGCACAACGGTTTGCTCAAGGCTTCTATCATGAGCGCAACCAATGCACATCGTCTGGGCGCCAACGAGGCACCTCCAGCAATCATCTCTTCATTCCTCGGCAAGCAGTTGACCGACCTTCTCGAGCACATTGAGAAAGCCGATAAGAAGGATCTCTTCACCATGGCTGGCAAGCAGGGCATGAAGTTGGATATCCCTGAGATTCCAGAGTTGATGATTGATAATACCGACCGTAACCGTACTTCACCATTCGCCTTCACCGGTAACCGTTTCGAGTTCCGTGCCGTAGGTTCTGAGGCTAACTGTGCATCAGCGATGATCGTATTGAACACCGCTGTAGCCGAGGCTTTGACCGACTTCAAGAAGCGTGTGGATGAGTTGATTGCCAAGGGTGAGGACAAGACTTCTGCCATCATCGATATCATTCGTCAGGATTTGAAGACCTGCAAGCCTATCCGTTTCGATGGTAATGGTTACTCAGATGAGTGGGTAGAGGAAGCTGCCAAGCGTGGTCTGGACTGCGAGAAGAGCTGTCCAAAGATTTTCGAGCGTTATCTCGATCCTGCTTCTATCAAGATGTTCGAGGATATGGGCGTCATGAAGAAGAACGAGTTGGAAGCTCGTAACGAGGTGAAATGGGAGACCTACACCAAGAAGATTCAGATTGAGGCTCGTGTAATGGGCGACCTGAGCATGAACCACATCATCCCTGTGGCTACTCACTATCAGAGCCAGTTGGCCAAGAATGTGGAGAACATGATTGACATCTTCGGTGACGAGGAAGGCAAGAAGTTGACTGCCCGCAACATCAAGATTATCAAGAAGATTGCCGAGCGCACTCAGATTATCGAGACTGGTGTTGAGGAGTTGGTAAATGCCCGCAAGGTTGCCAACAAGATTGAGAACGAGCACGATAAGGCGATAGCTTATCATGACACGGTAGCTCCAAAGATGGAAGAAATCCGTTATCAGATTGATAAGTTGGAGTTGACAGTAGCCGATGAACTCTGGACATTGCCTAAGTATCGTGAGCTCCTGTTCATCCGCTAATCAGCAATGTCTTCCAACATAAGACATATTTCTGACAGATAATAACACAAAGCTCTAGTAAGAGCTACTCTTCATCAGATATAACAATTGAACGATCAATCTATTTCTTTTATTGGTTGTTTAAGTTTGCGCGGAGTGTGGTTGTGAAATCACGCTCCGCTTTTTTGTATATGCAGAAAAAAACTGTAATAAGCTTCATTGCCCGATGAAGCCTACTTCAACTATCAATGAAGCCTGTTTCGATGACTAACGAAGCAGGCTTCATAAAACTTATGTAATTCTATTCATTGATACAAGCCGCACAAATAAACTCGCTTAAACTAAATGCTATATCTTTATGAGCATACGTACCTCCATAACGCCCAGACTTTGCAATCAAACCAATTGCATTGGTGGTATCTATCCATTTTTTAGGAGAAAGAGTAAAAGCATTAAGACCTGCCTTTTTTTTAACCCCCTCGAATTCGAGGGGGTTAAAAAAAGGATTATATAAACTTTCTCAAAATCGTTAAATCACAGTAGCTAAGTCGATATTCAAAAACATCATTTCAAATATTTTCTATCATCCCCATCATCCTCCAATACACGCATTTGCTGGATTGCTATTTGATTAAGCTTAACCAAACGTTCACCTTGTGGCATTCCTTGATCAATAAATACCGCATTGAGATTCTCCATATTGGAAAGACAAATCAACTCATTGACAGTTGCGTAATCACGTATATTACCATTCTTTTCGGGGTTCAGATCTCGCCACTGCTTCGCAGTCATACCAAACATTGCCACATTCAGAACATCAGCCTCATTTGCATAAATCAGAGAAGCTTGCGCAGGCGTAATTTCAGTAGGAATCAAGTTATGCTTTATCGCATCAGTATGAATGCGATAGTTGATTTTAGAAAGTTCACGCTTAGCAGACCAACCCAATTGAGCTTGTTCCTCCGCTTTTAAGCGTTGGAACTCCTTGACCATATAGATTTTAAACTCAGGACTTATCCACATCGCAAACTCAAATGCAATATCTTTATGAGCATAAGTTCCACCATATCGACCAGCTTTAGATTGAAGAGATATTGCATTAGTACGCTGTACAAAATCCTTAACACTTATTTTAAAGCGATTCAATCCCGCTTGATTTCTAATTATGGCGAATTCGCCATAATTAAAATTCGGATTGTATATCTTCTCCCAAATTCCAATATATTCCAATGTATTTCTATTACGTAACCAATCTGTTACAAAAAACTCACCATCTTTTGCTTTCATCATATCTGTTAGACAGATATAGTCCTCACCATTTAGGTTCAAAACAGAAACTTCTGTTGTATTTACAATAATTTTTGCCATATTTTGTCAATATTTGGTTTGTGCTTGCAAAATTAATAAAAAAGCTCAAACTTACAACACTTTTGCAACAAATTTACAACAGAAAGCAGCAAAATAAACCAAGTTCACCATTCTCATCCACGTATGGAAAAGGAATATGATGTGGTCGATAGCAGCAGGCGCCCTCTGCTATATGCTGCTCATCAGAATCTGACTACACACATTTCTCCATCAACACAAAGGTGATGAAACCCAGGAGAAGGGCGTAGGTGGCTTGCTTCTGAAAGCCATGGGCATGAGTTTCGGGAATCATCTCATCGCTCGTTACATAGAGCATGGCACCACCGGCAAAGCCCAGCATCACGGGGAGGAAGGTGGAAGAGGCTGAACCCAAACCGAAACCCAACAGAATCCCTACCACTTCGAGCAAAGCGATGAAAATGGAAATAAAAAAGGTGCGGACTGCTGTAACACCAGCCATCATCAAAGGAGCGATAATCACCATACCTTCAGGGATGTTCTGCAGGGCGATACCGAAGGATACCCCCCACTCCGTTGCTCCCTCTGCCGAACAGACACTCACTCCAGCCGCCATGCCTTCGGGCAGTTTGTGCAGGGCTATCGCCATCACGAAGAGCATCACATGACTGAGCCTGGCATTGTTGCGATGCTCCTCGGGGTCTAGTCCCGTGATATGATGAAGATGGGGAGTCACCAGGTCTAGCACATTCAGAAACAAGGCTCCTGCCATCACGCCGATTACTACCAGCCACCAAAGACTGGTCTGTTCGAAGGCTGGCACTATCAGTCCCAACGTGGAAGCTGCCAGCATGATTCCGGCACAATATCCCAATACGGCGTCGTTCCATTTGTGAGGCAACTCCTTGACGAAGAATCCCAGAATGGCACCTATAATCGTGGCACCGCAAAGTCCGGCAGCACTAATCAATACGTTTGTCATAATCAATATATATATTGAAGTTATCCAGTTAAACACATGAAGATGCAGATACATCATAGAAGAAAAAAAGCATGGACAACCCTCACAGTCATCCATGCCCATCTATTTCGTATCTGATCTATTCAGTTATTACTAATTATGTTTTGTTATGGTGAAATTGGTGTTTTCCAATTTCATATCATCATTCCTATTTCAACTTCTTATAACCATAAGCTGCGTTATTGCCCAACTGCTCTTCGATGCGGATAAGCTGGTTGTACTTAGCCATACGGTCGGTACGGCTCATAGAACCCGTCTTAATCTGACCGGAGTTTGTTGCTACGGCAATATCAGCAATTGTTGTATCCTCGGTTTCACCAGAACGATGGGAAGTAACGGTGGTGTAACCATGACGGTGAGCCATCTCGATAGCATCCAGTGTCTCGGTAAGAGAACCAATCTGGTTTACCTTGATGAGGATAGAGTTGGCTGCACCCATCTTGATGCCCTTCTCCAGGAACTTCACGTTGGTAACAAAGAGGTCGTCACCTACCAACTGGCAACGATCGCCGATGGCAGCAGTCAACTTCACCCAGTTGTCCCAATCGTTCTCGTCAAGGCCATCCTCGATTGAATCGATAGAATATTTGGTAATCAGTTCTTCCAGGAACTTGATCTGCTCAGCAGCAGTCAGTTTCTTACCATTAGGATCCTTCTTCTTACCATCCTTCAACTGGCGGTAATCGTAGAACCACTCACCATTTTCCTGAACGGCAAACTCGCTGGCAGCACAGTCCATGGCAATCTTCACGTCCTTTCCTGGCTCATAACCAGCATTCTTGATAGCCTGGCAGATGCTGTCGAGCGCATCTTCGATACCATCGAGTGCAGGAGCGAAACCGCCCTCATCACCTACGGCAGTAGAAAGACCACGGCTCTTCAAGAGCTTAGCCAAAGCATGGAACACCTCTGCACCCATACGGATGGCCTCCTTCTCGGAAGGAGCACCCACAGGACGGATCATGAACTCCTGGAAGGCGATAGGCGCATCAGAGTGAGCACCACCATTGATGATGTTCATCATAGGAACAGGAAGGGTATAAGTATTGCAACCGCCAATGTAGCGATACAATGGGATGTGGAGATACTCAGCAGCAGCATGAGCCACAGCCAGAGAAACACCGAGGATGGCATTGGCACCCAGGTTTGACTTGGTCTTGGTACCGTCCAGTTCCAACATCTTATAATCGATGGCACGCTGCTCCAAGGCAGAGAAGCCAACCAAAGCAGGCGCAATTACCTGATTCACATTCTCCACAGCCTTCAAGACGCCCTTGCCGCCATAGCGGCTCTTGTCGCCATCACGAAGTTCCAAAGCCTCGTTCTCGCCAGTGGATGCACCAGAAGGAACCGATGCACGACCTACGACACCTGACTTCAAAGAAACTTCAACCTCTACTGTAGGATTGCCACGAGAATCCAAGATTTCTCTTGCATGAACATTTTCAATAATCATAATTCTATAATACTTTTAATTACATAAAATTTTTTTTCCGAGTGCAAATTTAGGTATTATCTGACAAATCTCCAAATTCCTGGCATCATCAAAAGTAGGTATTCGCCCGAAAATACCTACATATAGGTAAGGAGAGGCATGGAAATTTGAGATGCTACCAAATTGTCATTTTATTTTAATTTTATCAATCCGTTCTTCGAAATCCTCCTTTTGCATAGCACCCATCTGCACAGATGGTTTGCCTTTCACGGGGATGAAGAGGAAGGTAGGGATGCTGCTGATACCGAAAACAGAAGCAAGTTCGGACTCCTGGTCGATATCCACCTTATAGAAATCTATCTTGCCGGCATATTTCTCGGCGAGAGATTCCACTACGGGAGCCATCATCTTACATGGACCACACCAGGTGGTATAGAAATCGATGACGGCAGGACGGGAACCGGCGAATACCCATTCATCCGGATGAGCCTCGTAATCCATAATCTTTTTTCTGAAATCAGATGTGGTGAGATATTGCACCTTGGCAGTTTCAGTTTTCTCAGACTTCCCTACAGTCGTTTGAGGAGAAACAGCAGGTGCTTTCCTGTTCTGTGTACAAGAAACAAGAAATGGTAGAAATAAAATAGCTGCTAATATGATTTTCTTCATAGTTTTTCGTTGTTTTAATTTGAGAAGGTATGCCATTAGGCTATAACACACCCTCTTATTACAATTAATCACTAATAAATAATCACTATTTACTAATCACTACTCCTAATCCTTCAAAGAATAAGTAACGGTAGTAACAACCCTTACCTTTTTAATATATGGGGTATTGGAATCGCGGTCTTCGATAGAGAACTGGCCCTGGTCGGCATTCATAATCTTGTCTATCTTACTCTTGCTGTTCTCAGCAAACTGGGTAGCAGTCTGCTCAGCATTCTCTATCGCCTCCTGCATCATCTTAGGTTTCATCTGACGGAAAGCAACATACTCATACTTCACCGGATTCTCGTAACCACCATCCACAATGGCAACCCCCTTCTGAAGCAGATCACCCTGACGGGCAATGATACTGCGGACCAGTTTCACATTCTTCGATGTAACCGTGATGATGGAAGTAATGTTATAACGATACCCCTGGCGGTTTTCGCCATATCGTTCAGCATTGAGGTCAATGACCACAGGCGCATTCACGTTGATTTCATTAGTCTTTACGCCATTCTCCACCAGGAAGTTTCTGATGGTTCTCGTGGTGGCATTGATTTTTTGATAGAGTTCAGGTAGGTCATTGCCTATTTCCTTGGAAACGATAGGCCACGTCACCTTATCAGCCTCCACCTCCTTTTCGGCAAGGCCTTTCACTACAACCTTTCGATCTTTACTAATCACACTTTCAAGTCCCGACTTGATACAAAATCCAAGCATGATGATGCCGATGGTTAAAATCACGGCTTGCTTAATACCAGAATTGATGTTCATAATTAGTCCTCCATTATTAAGTTGTTAAAATTGAGTTTCCATTCTATCTCAGATTGAGTTGCAATTTGAGTTTTCAAAGATACAATAAAAATATAGAAACACGACACTTTATAATGATAAAATATGCTAAAACAGCCCATATCAACCCATAAGCACCATTTTTCTGCCTAAAAACTTGCATATATTACCAAAAAAAACTATCTTTGCACTATCTTTGCAATAAAACATTTCTAGCCAAAAACAATAAAATGGATTACAACATGATTGGGACCGCATGGTCGTTACTGCCTCCTATCGTCGCCATCGCTCTGGCGCTGAAGACAAAGGAGGTCTATTCTTCTCTTTTTATCGGTATCATACTGGGTGCCGTTCAATATTGCATTTCGATGGGAACAGGTTTCGACGGATTCCTCGTTCACCTGACAAACCACACTGTAGGTGAAGGCGATGATGCCAAGGCTTACGGCTTGATACATTGCCTCTCCGACCCATGGAACGTGGGCATTCTGGTGTTCCTGGTGGTATTAGGCAGCATCGTTTCATTGATGAACAAGGCGGGAGGTTCGGCAGCTTTCGGTCGTTGGGCTTCCAAGCACGTACACTCGAAGATTGGGGTGCAGATTGCTACCATTCTGCTCGGCATTCTGATATTCATCGATGATTACTTCAACTGCCTTACGGTGGGTTCGGTGATGCGTCCTATCGCAGTGCGCAATGGTGTTACCAAGGAGAAGCTGGCTTATCTCATCGACTCCACTGCAGCACCGGTCTGCATCATCTCTCCTATCTCGAGTTGGGCAGCTGCGGTATCGGGCTTCGTATCGGGCGGAGAGAACGGACTGGCACTTTTCTGCAAGGCGATACCTTTTAATTTCTACGCATTCTTTACCATCCTCTTTATGTTTGGCATCGTGATACTGGGCTTCGACTTCAAGGCGATGAGCAAGTATGATGCAAGACTGAAGGAATGGTACGAGCGAACCAATGGCGGGAAACTCGATGAGGTGAGCGATACCAAACTGCAGATTGTTGAGCACGGTGTGGGAGCCAAACAGGAAGAGGATTCCAAGAACAAGGGAACCGTGAGCGACCTGGTAATTCCAATCATCATGCTGATTATCTTCTGCATGGCGGGCATGGTATATTCGGGCGGATTCTTCGATGCCGATAATGCCAACTATCTCAACTTTGTGGATTCCTTTGCTGCGAGCAATGCCTCTGTAGGCTTGGTAATCGGTTCATTGGCTGCCCTGATTCTTACCATCATGATGTTTACCATTCGCAAGACCTTGCCTTTCGATGAGGCGATGAGTAGTCTCATCAAGGGTTTTGAGGCGATGGTACCAGCCATCCTGATTCTTACTTTGGCATGGACGCTGAAGAGTATGACCGACTCGCTGGGTGCGGCAGAATATGTATCATCGGTTGTAGCGAGCAGTGCCTCAGAACTTCAGATGCTTCTTCCGGGCATCATCTTTCTGGTAGCAGGCTTCCTGGCATTTGCAACGGGTACCTCCTGGGGAACCTTCGGTATTCTGATTCCTATCTGCATCGCCGTATTCCCTGGTGCTGATCCTTTGCGCATCATCTCTATCTCGGCATGTATGGCTGGTGCGGTGTGTGGCGACCATATCTCTCCTATCAGCGATACCACCATCATGGCGAGTGCAGGAGCGGAATGCAAGCATGTACATCATGTATCATCACAGTTGCCTTACGCCCTGACTGTAGCCTGTGTGAGTTTCTTCACCTTCATTGTGGCGGGATTCACTCATACGCTGGGTATGGTAACGAGTGCCATCATCTCGTGGATATTCGGTGTTGCCATGCTTGGTTTTGCTTTATTTTATTTAAATAAGCGCCAAAAAGTTAAATAGTTCTTAATTTATTTGTATATTTGAAATATTTTCAATATCTTTGCAAAAGAATTTAATAAAGAACATATTAACATTATAAAAAGAATACATTATGAAGGAATTAAAAGGAACAAAGACAGAGAAGAACCTCCAGGAGGCTTTCGCTGGTGAGTCACAGGCTCGTAACAAATATACCTATTTTGCAAGCAAGGCAAAGAAGGACGGTTTTGTACAGATAGCTAATATCTTTGAGGAGACAGCTGCTAACGAGAAGGAGCACGCTAAGTTGTGGTTCAAGTATCTGGAGGGCGGTGCTATCCAGGATACAGAGAAGAACCTGGAAGCTGCTGCCAATGGTGAGCACGATGAGTGGACCGATATGTATCCACGCATGGCAAAGGAGGCTCACGAAGAAGGTTTCGAAGAGATTGCAGCTAAGTTTGAGATGGTTGCTCAGATTGAGAAACATCATGAGGAGCGTTATCGCAAGCTCTTGAAGAACGTACAGGACAAGCTCGTATTCTCTCGTGACGGCGACTGCATCTGGCAGTGCTCTAACTGCGGACATATCGTAGTAGGCAAGAAGGCTCCTGAGGTTTGCCCAGTCTGCAACCACCCACAGAGCTACTTCCAGATTGAAGCACAGAATTACTAATTCTTGCTTGAGACGAAATATCTAACAGAACATATATAAATAAGAGAGGGTGTGTCATAGTCTTATGACACACCCTCTTTTTTATGATTTAGCTTGAACCATTTCCAACATGATTTCTATCAACCTTGGAACACCATACTGTTCTACCTCGTCCTCTTTCACCCAGATATAATCATCAGGGAGCAGGGGGCGGGTTTCTGTTTTCTGCAGATAGAAGTCGGCAAGGAGGATGCGATGGGTAAGTACATGCTTCACATCCTTAGCCAGGAGAAGAGGATTATGGACAAAGGCTGGCAGTTGCGGAGCATCTGATGCGTTATATGGTTCCCACAATCCTTGCCAGATATCACCCTCGCCGCGACGGTGGATAGCCACTTCGCCTTTACACCTTATATATATATAGGAGAGATGGCGCGTTTTCACCTTCAGTGTCTTGTTCTTCACCGGCAACTCCTCTACCCTTCCAGTCCTCAAAGCCTCACAGGTTTCGACAAGCGGACAGACAAGACATTTTGGAGATTGAGGAGTGCACTGGATAGCTCCGAAATCCATCATACCCTGGTTATAGGCAGCAACAGGCGATAATGCAGTATCAGAAAGTTGCTGAGCAGACGAAGCAGGCAAGAGTGATTGAGCCAACGCAGCAAACTCTTTTTTCCCCTGCGTTGAGTTGATAGGAGTATCTATTCCGAAGTAACGTGAAAGAACCCGGTACACATTGCCATCTACTACTGCCGCCGGAATATCAAAGGCAAAAGAACCGATGGCTGCTGCAGTATAATCGCCCACCCCTTTCAGGGCTTTGATACCTTCAAGCGTATCAGGGAAATGACCGAGCTCTACTATCTGTTTAGCAGCAGCATGAAGGTTGCGGGCTCGCGAGTAATACCCCAATCCCTGCCAGAGTTTCAAGACATCATCCTCGCTGGCAGCAGCCAAGTCTTCAACCTTGGGATAGGTCTTCATGAACCGCTCCCAATATTCCCACCCCTGTGCGATGCGGGTTTGCTGAAGGATGATTTCGCTCAGCCAGATGGCATAAGGATCCTTGGTTTCGCGCCAAGGCAAATCCCTACCATACTCACGAAACCAACGGATAATGACAGCCGAAAAACTATTCATAAAATTCAATGTTCAAATCTCAATGTTCAAAGTAATTACTGTTCCGGATATTGCTCGTAAATCTTCAGACCGAACTCATTCGCCAAGGCATAGGCATGCTCCATGATATCGGCGAGAATGTGCTCATAATTCACCCATACCTTATCCTTGATGAAGAAATAGAACTCGATAGGAAGACCGCATTGTGTGGCTTCCATGTGACGCACCATCAATGTGAGATCGGTATTGACCTCCGGACGCTGGCGCAGATACTTCTCCATGAATTTACGGTAAAGCTGGAGATTGGTAGGGGCAAGGGCTGCAGGATTCTTTAAATCCTCAATATCCTTCCCTTCTTGTATATCTTTATCTATCGCCTTCTGCAACGACTCCTTCAGCTTAAACGAATCTTCGGTGGCGAAATGCTTGGCAAGCAGATTACGTTTTAATGTCTCATCCACCAGACGGACACTACGGAAATCGAAGTAAACCACGCGCTTCACTCTTCGTCCATCACTCTTCTGCATACCAATCCAGTTCTGAAACGAACCGTTCACCAAGGTAATAGGTGAAATAGTAACGATGGTATTATCAAAGTTGCGCACCTTCACGGTCGTGAGTGACATATCCTCAACGATACCATTGGCATCCACCGACTTCACCGTAATCCAGTCGCCCTTATGCAACATATCATTGCTGGTAAGACGCACACCAGCCGCCAATCCCGTGATGGTATCCTTAAAGACCAGCATCAGGACTGCCGAGGTAGCACCCAAACCGGCAAAGAGGGTCATCGGGTTTTTGCCTAGCAGGATGGCAATCACCACCACAGCAGCCACGAAGAGCATCAATACCCTGAGAACACCGCAGAAAGTATGGAAATACTGCTGAGCCGACGAGCGTCGTTCCTGAGAATCCTCCAATCCTTTGAAAGACCCGATGAAGACCAGAACCGTACGCACCGACATCACCACGATATAAATGCCCGTAGCCCGCTCCAATATCTCCTTGAATATCGGATACTCCAGATAAATCAGTGGCATGAGCGACCATATCACCACAGCCGGCACAATATGGCAAGCCGAGGTGAGCACCTTCTTGTTCAGCAGCACATCATCCCAAGTAATGTCCGTCTTATCAGTAATCTTACTGATGAGCGGAACCAGTATCTTGCGACAAAGAAAATCGCTCAACATCGCCAAGAGAATGGCAGTAATGGTGAGCAAAATATGGCGCAGCATGGGCACAAAATCACCGGTGACTCCTGCCCATGTTATCATTTCATCTACAAACTTACGAATTTCCTCCATAAAACTATTAACTATCAACTATAAACTATCAACTAACGCTCACGGTTGGCAGAGCAAAGTACATACTTTATCTGCAAAGTGTCTGGCATTATTGCCATGCATGATACCATTGTTAATGATTGCGAAACAGAGCTCATGCCCATTGGCTGCGGTACAGTAACCCGCCAATGAGATGATGCCCGTCAGCGTACCCGTCTTTGCTTTCACATTGCCATGCACAAAACTGTTCTTCATACGCTTCTTCAACGTACCGTCAACCCCACCGATAGGCAGCGAATGCTTCAGATGATCCATGATGTTGCCGTTGAGATAAGCATAACGCAGCAGTTTCACCTCCAGTTCGGCACTGAGATAATTATAGAGCGAAAGTCCCGAGCCGTCAGCCAGTTTATATCTTGCCGGATCGAGTCCTATCTTACGGATAAGCTGTCTTTCCACATTCCGGGCACTCTTGGCACTCGCCCATTTATTGCCCGTAGAAGCCGCAATCTGATAATACATGCTCTCAGCATAGAGATTATCACTCTCCTTCATCATCTTGTGCAGAATCTGATCCATCGTATGGAATCGGGTACAGACCGTAAAGGCACTCGCAGGGCAAGTCTTCTCTGAAGCCCCAAAGCAGGAATATTCGATGCCCTCCTCACGGAGTTTGGCAAGAAACTTATCCATAAAGATGTCCTTGCGCTGGAACACCAGTGGCGAAAGCACCGGATTATCATCATCCCAGCACCAGCCTTCACCCAACAGGTCGGCATCCTTCAAAGAGCGGTCGGCATAGATGCTGCCACGGATGGTATCCACTCCCATTTCCTTCAGACTATTGACAAATGCCGACATATCATCGCTGTTGAAACGGGGATCCATACCGCCTATACAATAGATATTCCCCGTCAACACCCCATTCTCAATGGTACCGGTATATTTCAGAGTGGTTTTAAACTGGTAAGAACCGCCCAACTTATCGAGCGCCGTAATGGCAGTCAGGAGTTTCATCGTACTTGCCGGACGCATCAGCTGTCGTTCATTTCTCTGATAGATACAAGAGTCAGCAGACAGGTCCCAGACCATCAGTCCTACCTGTGATGTTTCGAACATCTTGCTTTCAAGGAGTTTATCAATACCCACCTTCACCGATTCTGGCCAAGGCAATTTCTGCGCCAGCGTATCCGCTGCCAGGGAGTCAACGAGTGTAGAGTCGGAAACATCCTCCTCATCAACCGTTTCTATTCCCTCATCTTCAATCACATTCTGGGCCTGCACCGGTACGGATATCCATACCATCATCAGACCCAACATCATATATATTATCTTTTTCATCACAATCAGTTCACCTGAACTTAAAAGAAATTATTTATTTTTGATTCTCTCCATAAACGCCTCTTCATTATCCGGCTGAACGGTCACTATATTCTTATGCCCGTATTCGATGACCACACAATGGTCTAATCCGAAGAAAGTCTTGGCGATGTGTACATCAATGACATCACATAGTGGCACATTTCTGTTGGAAGAGAACCTGCCCTCATTGATGATGAGATATTCCATTTCCTCATCCAGGTCTATCGGTTTTACCATCTTGAAGGTATAGGTTGTATTCAGTATGCGCTCTATCATGCCCACGATGATGATAGCCACAAAGATGCCGATGATAGCCAGTTTGACCCAGAAGAAGTAGAGAGCCAGGATTGCAAACACCGCCACACCGATACTTGCCGTCAGCGTAAAGCGCTTATGAAAAGTTCTATCTGCCATAACTTTGATTTATTACCTTATATTATTGTCGTTTTTACGACCTTTTGATAGTCTAAAAGACTATATAACCTTAAATTTCGCTGCAAAATTACAAAAAATCCCTCTCTTATTACTCATTTTAAAGATTAATTATTACTTTTGCAACGAATTAAGAATTAATTCTGAGAGAATGGGGCTGTTTTATAGATAAAAACACCCGTTCTTAAAATTGAAATTAGATAAGAATAAACTCAATGGTTTATAAGTATGATTTTCTGATTATCGGCTCAGGAGTTGCCGGTATGAGTTACGCCCTGAAAGTAGCCAGAGCGCATAAAGGTAAGGTGTGTATGATTTGCAAAACCTCGCTCGACGAGGCTAACACGTCATTCGCACAAGGTGGTGTTGCGTCAGTTACCAACTTGGAAGTGGATAACTTCGACAAGCACATTCAAGACACGATGATTGCTGGTGATTATATCAGCGATTATAAAGCTGTGAAGCAGGTTGTCACCATGGCACCGGAGCAGATCAAGGAGCTCGTGCAGTGGGGCGTCAACTTCGATAAGCAGCAGGACGGCAAGTTCGACCTACACCGTGAGGGCGGTCACAGCGAGTTCCGCATCCTTCATCATGCCGATGATACGGGTGCAGAAATCCAGCGCGGTCTGATGGAGGCTGTGCGCAACTGTCCGGATATCGATATCAAGGAAAATCATTTCGCCGTAGAAATTATCACTCAGCACCACTTGGGTGCCCGTGTTACTCGCCGCACTCCTTATATCAACTGTTACGGTGCATACGTATTGAATCCTGATACCCAGAAGGTGGATACCTATCTGAGTAAGGTTACCGTGATGTGTACCGGTGGATGTGGTGCCGTTTATCAGACTACCACCAACCCTGTCATCGCTACGGGTGATGGCGAGGCGATGGTATACCGTGCCAAGGGTACCGTGGCCGACATGGAGTTTGTCCAGTTCCACCCAACCGCTCTTTATCATCCGGGCGAAACCCATCCTGCCTTCCTCATCACCGAGGCGATGCGTGGATACGGTGGCATCTTGCGTCTGCCTAACGGCGAGAGTTTCATGGAGAAATATGATAAGCGATTGAGCCTTGCTCCTCGCGACATCGTGGCTCGTGCCATCGATAAGGAGATGAAGATTCACGGATTGGATCATGTCTGTCTCGATGTAACCCATAAGAATCCAGAGGAGACCAAGCGTCACTTCCCTAATATCTACGCCAAGTGTCTGAGCATCGGCATCGACATCACCAAGGAGTATATCCCTGTTCGTCCTGCCGCTCACTATATGTGTGGTGGTATCAAGGTAGATTTGAACGGCTGTTCAAGCATCAACCGTCTCTATGCCCTGGGCGAGTGTTCATGCACCGGTCTGCATGGCGGTAACCGTCTTGCCAGCAACTCGCTCATCGAGGCTGTGGTTTATGCCGAGACTGCTGCCAAGCACAGTATTGAACATGTAGATGAATACGACTTCAATGAGAAGGTACCAGCATGGAACGATGAAGGTACTTTGACCAACGAAGAGAAGGTGCTGATTACACAGAGCGTGAAAGAGGTGGGCGAATGCATGAGCAACTATGTAGGCATCGTGCGCAGCGATCTCCGTCTGAAGCGAGCATGGGACCGTCTCGACCTTCTCTACGAAGAGACAGAAAACCTCTTCAAGCGTGTAAAGGTAAGCAAGGAACTCTGCGAGCTCCGCAATATGATTAACGTGGGTTATCTCATCACCCGCATGGCGATAGAACGCAAGGAGAGCCGTGGTCTCCACTATACCATCGACTACCCTGTTCATGCTTACGACAAGAAATAAAGTTTTTTCAAGCTACCATATAAAGCCGCCAGGATATTCTCACACGATATCCTAGCGGCTTTTTCTTTGCCTACAGGAAAGTTCAAATTCTTAATGACATAGATGACCACGCTTTTGCTGCCCCTCAAAAAGTAGACACAGAAAGGTGGAAAACTGATGGAAAATG
>JAJXBQ010000253.1:0-4387 GCA_021640525.1 Segatella copri | reverse complement strand
TCGAATTTCATTATTTAGCGTATTGTTCAATCTCAGTTACGGCATCCGTATTGTCGATGTCTTCCCATTCCATCGGTTTAACCTTCTCTTGCAGGTACTGGAAGATAACGAACAAAGCAGGAACGATGAAGATCTGGCAGATCATACCGATCAACATACCACCAATAGAAGCTGTACCCAGTGTACGGTTACCGTGGGCACCTACACCGAATGCGAACATCAACGGAAGCAGACCGACTACCATAGCCAATGAGGTCATCAGGATCGGGCGGAGACGGGCACCGGCACCCAGAACGGCTGCCCATGTGATGCTCATACCCATCTTACGACGGTCGAGGGCAAACTCTACAATCAGGATCGCGTTCTTTGCCAACAGACCCATCAACATGATCAACGCAATCTGCATATAGATATTGTTGGACATGGTACCGAGTATCATTTTCAAGGCCGATATACTACCGATCGCGCTCATTCCGTTGACGAACAGGAAGCTGCCTAGCAAACCGAACGGAATGGATAACAATACGGCCAGCGGAAGAATATAACTTTCGTACTGAGCACTCAACAGCAAATAAACGAATACGAAACAAAGGATAAAGATCAAACCAGTCGTACTGCCGCTACTTTGTGCTTCCTCACGAGCCATACCTCCTAGTTCATAAGTGTAACCTGCCGGAAGGTTTTCTTTGGCCACTTCTGCCAGTGCAGCCAGTGCCTGACCGGAAGTATAACCGGAAGCCGGAGCTACCATCACCTTCATGGAAGTATACAAGTTGAAACGGCTGATAATATCAGGTCCGTATACC
This sequence comes from Segatella copri, assembly GCA_021640525.1. GTDB lineage: Bacteria > Bacteroidota > Bacteroidia > Bacteroidales > Bacteroidaceae > Prevotella > Prevotella copri_S. Next base: position 3,581 of record JAJXBQ010000253.1, on the reverse strand, counting down.
TTCTCTACAGAGATGAACTGGGAAATCGGAGCCATTTCGCCTTGGTTGTTACGAACCTTGACATTATTCAGTGATTCCAGATTCTTGCGTGATAACGGGTCCGACTGAATCATTACGCGGTACATCTTACCGAAACGGTTGAAGTTGGATGCGTACAAACCTCCGTAATATCCCTGCATCGTGCTAAGAATATCGCTTGGGCTGATACCTGCCTTCTTACAAGCTGCCGCATCAATATCAATCATATATTGCGGGAAGTTCGGGTTGAAGGTCGTTTTTGCAGAGTTAATTTCCGGACGTGCCTCCAATGCTGCGGTGTAGTTGTTGGCTACATCAAAGAATTTGTTCAGGTCACCACCTGTCTTGTCCTGCATGTTCACCTCGATATCCGTAGATGCCGAGTAACCAGGGATCATAGGAGGAGCGAAGAACAATACCTGTGCTTCCTTGATAATCTTCTGCGCACGCATGTATAAAGAACCGACGATAACGTCTGAGTTCTGAATCATGGAGCGTTCATCCCAGTCTTTCAGTTTGATAATGAAAGAACCGTAAGACGGTCCCTGACCACCAATGAAACTGAAACCGGAGATCAATGTACGTGAAGCTACGGCAGGGTCCGCAGCAATCAGACTGTCTACACGTGCCAGTATTTGTTCCGAGCGGTCTTGTGATGTACCCGGAGGTAGCGTTACAGCTCCCATCAGCGTACCAGTATCTTCATTAGGGACCATACCTGTCGGAGTAGTGTTCATAAAGAAGATCAGCAATACGATAGAGAGAACCACCAGTCCCATTGACAACCACTTTTTCTGGATAAAGAAGAGTACGCGTTTCTTATACCTCTTTAATATAGAGTCATAAGCGGCATTGAAAGAAGTGTGGAAGCGAGAAACAAGTGTTTGTTTCTTATCTCCATGATCAGTATGCGGTTTCAGAAGAACGGCACACAATGCCGGACTCAGTGTCAAGGCGTTCAATGCGGACAGACCGATAGCGATAGCCATTGTCAAACCGAATTGGCGATAGAACGTACCTGCCGTACCACCCATGAAACTTACCGGAATAAACACGGACATCATGACCAGTGTGATAGATACGATGGCACCACCCAATTCGTTCATCGCATCGATAGATGCCAGACGGGCGGATGTATATCCCTGATCGAGCTTGGCATGTACACCCTCGACAACCACAATCGCATCATCGACCACAATCGCAATGGCAAGCACAAGGGCACACAGGGTCAGCAAGTTCAAACTGAATCCGATCAGTGACAGTACGAAGAATGTACCGATAAGGGCTACCGGAATAGCGATAGTCGGAATCAAGGTAGAACGCAAATCCTGCAAGAAGATATATACTACGATAAATACCAGAATAAATGCCTCGATCAATGTCTTCAACACTTCGTGGATAGAAGCGAACAAGAAGTCGTTGGCGTTCATGGAAACGTTAATCTTCAATCCCGAAGGCAGTGTTGTGGATGCTTCATCCAATAATTTCTGGATATCAGTGATGGTTTGCGTAGCATTTGTACCAGCCATCTGATAAACGATACAGGTTACAGCTTTGTGTCCGTTTACACGGTTGGTAAAGTTATATCCCAGACGGTCCAGCTGAATCTCCGCAATATCATTCAGTCGAAGTACCTCACCGTTAGGCAGAGACTTGATGACAATGTTCTCAAACTCTTCCGGCTGTTGCAGACGTCCTTTGTAACGAATGGTATATTGGAAAGTCTGGTTACTACGTTCACCGAATTGTCCCGGAGCCGCTTCTATATTCTGTTCAGCCAAAGCGGTAGATACGTCGTTGGGGATCAGTTTATACTGAGCCATTACGTCCGGTCTCAGCCAGATACGCATGGAGTAGTCCTGACCCATCACACTGGCATCACCTACACCCTGTACACGTTGAACCTGAGGAATCAGGTTGATTTTTGCATAGTTTTCGATGAAAGCATCTGTATATGTATCGGTTTCATCGTAAAGAGAGAATACTACCAGCATGGATGTCTGACGTTTCTGAGTAGTCACACCAATTCTGGTAACTTCGGCAGGTAGCAAACCTTGTGCCATGGAAACACGGTTCTGTACGTTAACGGCAGCCATATCCGGATCAGTTCCTTGTTTGAAGTAGATCGAGATATCACCGGAACCGGTATTGGATGCGTTGGAAGTCATGTACATCATGTTTTCTACACCGTTGATCTGCTCTTCCAGAGGGGCAATTACAGAGTTCAATACGGTCGATGCACTGGCACCCGTATATGTGGCTCTTACCGATACGGTAGGAGGCGCAATGTCCGGATACTGTGTGATAGGCAGTGTTGCCAATCCGATAGCACCTAGGATAACTATCAAAATGGAAATAACTGTTGATAGTACCGGACGGTTAATGAATTTATCTAATTTCATACGATTATCTAAATTATTAGTTGAAAGCTGTAGCTAAATTTCCGTCGTGCTGGTCTTTCAAATGCTGTTGATAGTTCGCTTCTTTTTGAGCCGGCGTGATTGGTTGTATTTTTTGGCCGTCCTTCAGGCTCTGTACACCTTCGACTACGATTTTATCGCCGGGGTTCAGTCCGGAAGTTACCAGATATTCTTTTCCGTTGTCCAGGTTGAATATACCGATCTCGGTATATTTCACCGTGTTGTCCGGCTGCAGAACGTAAACGAACTTTTTGTCCTGGATTTCTACAGTAGCCGATTGTGGGATGCTGATAACGTTCTCCATATTATAAGGGATCAGAACGTTGGCAGTTCCACCACTACGAAGCATATGCTCCTTGTTAGGGAAGATAGCACGCATGCTAACAGAACCGGTTGACTGGTCGATCACTCCTGTGATAGCGTCTACCTTTCCTTCTGCATCATATGTTGTGCCGTCAATCAATTGTAGTTTGATGGCTGGTATTTTACTGATTTCTTCTTTGATGGTTCCTCCGGTTTTGGTCATAGCCAGCAGTTCTTTTTCAGTTGTAGAGAAGTATACATATACTTCGTCTATTTCAGATACTGTAGTCATTGGCGTAGCCATAGAGGGGCTTACGAGTGCTCCCAAACGATAAGGAATGTCGTTGATAACGCCGTCTGAAGGACTCTTTACTTGTGTGAAAGAGTAATTTTGTTGTGCTGTGGTCAGCTGTGCTTTAGCCTGGGCGAGTTGTGCCTGAGCCTGTGCCAGTGAGTTCTTCGCCATTGACAAGTCATAATCGCTGATAATCTGTTTCTTGTTCAGTTCGATCTTATTGTCAACAGTCATTTGTTGTGTATTCACGGCTGCTTCTGCTGTTGCAACTGAAGCTTTTGCTGTGCGTACTGCTGCTTCATACTGAGTAGGGTCTATGATGAATAAGAGCTGTCCTTTGCGAACGGTTGCTCCTTCATCTACACATAACTTTGTGATGAATCCCGATACCTGCGGGCGGATTTCTACGTCTTGTCTACCTTTGATAGTAGCCGGATAAGCTTTCATTAGATCTGCAGTTGTCTTCTGTAATTCTTGTACTGCATATTCTGGGACTTTCCCTGTGTCATTGCCCTTATTGCCGCAACTAGACAAGAGGGCTAAGC
>JAJXBQ010000252.1:0-4390 GCA_021640525.1 Segatella copri | reverse complement strand
TCGTAGGATGTACCATTGTAATCGGCCTATTTGAATGGCGCGACAGAAAGGAGATTGAGTGTAGAAATACAGAACTGCATCAGTGGCGAAAGAATGTGCATGACTTAAACTTGCACATAACGGAATTGTCACTGCTTGGTGAAATGGTTGCGGATTGGGACTCAACAGATGTAAATGAGTATCATTCGCTTCGATTGGAAGTGGATAGTATGCTTGAAGGCATCGCAGGTATTTGTCCGAAAGAAGATTCTGATACGATCTGCCGTCTTCTTGCAGAAAAGGAACAGCTCCTTCTGGATATAAAGGATGCCATGCAGGAACTGAATGACACTCAAGAAAAGCTGACCGCAGAAGTTCCAAGAATTGTAGAGCAGAATAAGACTGAAAGCAAAAGACTTTCAGCTATGCCACAGCAGGCAAAGCCAAAGAAGCGAGGTTTCTTCAGCAGATTGTTCGGCAAGAAAGAAAATGCAGTAACAACAGGCAACCGTTTAACCCAAACTGAAAAGATGCTCACCAACCTAAACCAAACGGTTGTTGCTAAACATCACCAGCAAAGCCGTAAGGTAGTGGAGATATTGGATAGTCTTGGAAACAGAAATGAAGGTATCAATAAGCAGTTGCAAAGAGTAATCAGCATAGCTGATGAGAATGTGGATAAAGGCATAAAAGTTCGTGAGCGACAAATCGCAGACTTGGAAGGCAATTATACCTATTATTATATAGGGATGATAGGATTGTTGATATTGGTATTTTTTGTATTATTCCTATTGGTGTGGCGATTCGCATTCAAGACACGTAAGAGCAAGGAAGAAACAAGAAAGGTGATGCTGACAGTAACGCATGAGATGCGCAGTCCTTTGTCTGCCATCAAGGATTATGCTCGCAAGATTAGCGGACTTGATGATGCTACGGATGAAAGCAAACGATATGCGGACTTGATTGTTGACACATCGAAAGGCTTGACTTCTATGATAGACAGTTTCCTGGTTTACTCCAAATTAGCGAATGGAAAGGCGACCGTCAAGGAACGCCCTTTCCGTATGATGGACATTGCCGAGCAATTAAAGATGGAGTATGAGCCCTTTGCAGCGAAGAAGCAACTGGAATTGAGCGTCAACAATAAGGCAGATGGTGTTGTCAATGGAGACAAGGAAAAGGTGCTTACAATAGGACGCAATCTGCTTTCCAATGCCATCAAATATACGGGAAAGGGTGAGATCGTATTGTCCACAACCTATAAAAATGGTGTATTCATGCTAATGGTTAAGGATACAGGAACAGGATTGGACGACAAACAACAAAAACAAATCTTCAAGGAATTTGCAAGATTGGGAAATGCGGTCACCCAACCGGGATTTGGCTTGGGGCTTTCCATTGTCAAGAACCTCGTTTCACTGATGAAAGGAAAAATCGATGTGTCCAGTCACCAAGGGCTTGGAAGTATTTTTACCATTAGTCTTCCTATGGCTGCAGCCGAAAAGCAGAATGTGGAACCAACTCAGTATAGAACGAAACGACAAGATTCGTTTACTGTCATTGCCATTGATGATAGCCATGTGCAACTGAGTACCATTCGTGAGGCATTTGCATCAAACGGCATCGTATGTGACACTTGTAATAATGCCACGGATTTATTGGATATGATGCGCAAAAAATCTTATGACCTGCTGATAACGGATTTGAAGATGGCTGAAGTGAACGGTATCGAGATTCTGGAAATGATGCGTATGGTGAACGTGCGTAACTCCAAGACCATTCCTGTTGTCGTTATGACAGCAGCACCAAATGTGAGTGAGCAAGAACTGCTTGATGCAGGATTTGTCGCTTGCCTATTCAAGCCGATGTCTGACAAGGATTTGATAAGCACTGCAAGAAAGTGTGTGAATGGTAAGATAGCAGAAAAACAAATAGACTTCTCTATGTTGCTGACCTACGGCAATGAAAAAGAGACTTTGGAGAATTTCGTAAAGGAAATGACTGATACATTGGGCTGTATCCGTAATGCAGCCAAAGAGGAGAACCGCAAGAAAATGTCCGATGCCATTCACCACGCAAGAAGCTCGTGGATGATGGTACAATCTGACGAGTCTTTGAACCATCTCTTTGACCTGATTGAAGATTCTACATCATCAGACGACGTTATCAACCAAGCGGTTGAGGATGTTTTCGCACATGGTGAGGCAATCATCAAAGCCGCACAAAAGAAAATTGAGGAGGTAACAGCATGAAGAAAGTAATAATCATTGAAGACAGCCCGACATTTTGTAATATGTTGGGCAAGAAGTTGGAGGCGAAGGGATGGAAAACAATCTTATGCTACAATTACAGAGATGGTCTGAAAGCTGTGAGGGAATCCTCTGAATGGGATGTTGTCATTTCGGATATGCGCTTGGGGAATGATAACGGCATCGACCTGTTGGAATGGATGCGTAGTAACGGCTACCAGAATCCATTTATCATCATGACATCTTACGATGAAAGCATGAGTGCCGTGAGGACTATGAAATTGGGAGCAGAAGACTATATACCGAAGAAATTGTTGCTTGATGTAGTTTATGAACGTTTGGAAGAAATCATAGACAAGCAGAAACGACTCGTAGAGTTGAATAACAAGATTGTTTACCGCAAAAGTGAGAAGTTTCGCCGTATATACAAAATGGCAGAATTGTTTGCCAAAAGCGACATGGCTGTTATGATATTGGGAGACAACGGAACAGGCAAAGAACATATAGCGGAAAAGATACATCTGCAAAGCAAAAGAGCCGACAAGCCTTTTGAAGTAGTAGATTGCGGTACGCTTTCTGCGGAACTTGCCGTTTCCGCTCTCTTCGGGCATGAGAAAGGGGCATTCACAAGTGCGGAGGCAGCAAGAAAAGGTTACTTTGAATTGGCTGCTGGAGGTACACTGTTCTTGGACGAGATAGGCAACCTGCCGAAAGACGTACAGGCGATGCTGCTGCGTGTGTTGCAATCCAAGAGCTACCGACCATTGGGAGCTACAAAAGACAAAGTGGCTGATGTGCGCATTATTGCCGCCACCAATGAAAACCTGCAAGAGGCAGTTCGGGAAGGACGATTCAGAAGCGACCTGTATTATCGAATTCACGAAGCGGTTATTGAGATTCCACGGTTGCGGGATTGCAAGGAAGATATTATGCCATTAGCTAACTTCTTTCTGAAACTATATGATAGGCATACGGACAAAGAAATAAAATGTATCAGTAAGGAAGCGCAAAGGGCACTTGTAAGCCATACATGGCCAGGCAATGTGCGTGAGTTGAAATCATGTATCATGCGAGCTATGCTGTTATGCGAGAATGAGATAATAGATGTCGAGGACTTGCAGTTGTCACAATCGGCATTGACAGAAGAGGCTTTGGACTTTGATGAACAAGAACGCAAGATCAATCGAGAGCGTATCTTGTGGGCTTTGAAGCAATGCAATGGCATCAAGCGTGACGCGGCAAAAATGTTGGAAATGAGCCATACTACATTCTATGCCCGTATGAAAGAGTATGGTATTCCTACTAATAAGTTGTAACGGTATAAGAACCGTGTAAGGAAGATTGGACGAGTGTCCGGTTTTCCTTACACTATTTCTGCTTGCAATTTCCTCGTGAAAATCTTATTATCTTGATAAAGTTGCTGATTATCAGGAAATATCATCATCCTATTGTTTAGTCTGTCTTGGAATGGCATAGGTATTGGACTAATAAATGATGTGCGCACAGAAACATCAAATTAGTACAAACCCATAAAAGAGACAGCAACATGGAATACAACATATTGATAGAGACTGATTTTTTCAACTTGCTGAATGCAGGTCATAAGAACAAAGGTGGTAACGCTTTGGAGACCTCATATCGTGAGTTTATCAAGGTTGTGGTTGATTTATGCAGCACCAACGTGAAGCAAGCGGTCTTTGCACTGTCATACGCAGAGACCGAGCTTGACTTTCATCTGTCAATGCCCCATATAAAGGATTGTATGGGAACCGTAGGCTTGTATGTGCGCAAGGCTATTGCATTTGTCCGAAGGATGCAAGAGCATGTGGCAGCAACATATCATCTTCATGTGACCACATCCACTTCAGAAGCCTCCCCACCAGTATCATCAGAATCAAAGCCATTAGTAAAATGGACTGGCAATGCCGTTGACCTTGTAGAAATGGTATATGGCATCTGCGTAATGGGAAGCGTGAACGATGGCGATGTAAAATTCAAGGACTTGGCGCAAGCCATGTACCAGTTCTTCGGCATCAAAGCCAAGGACTGCTATCGTTTCTACACCGACATCAGAAGACGCAAAAACCATAGTCGTACTTACTTCCTTGACAGAATGCAGGAGAAGTTGAACGACAAAATGCGAAAGGATGATGAATTGGAAA
>JAJXBQ010000251.1:0-4427 GCA_021640525.1 Segatella copri | reverse complement strand
ATTATATTGTATATATTCAGAAAAATAAAAAAAAGAGCAACACTTGCCTCTCATTTTTTGAGAACAAGCATTGCTCTTTTAATTGAATTATCGTTTTATCCGAAGTTATCATACATGATGCTCTCAGGATCAACTCCGAGAGAATCCAGATAATCTGTTACAGTCTTGATCAGCATTGGAGGTCCGCAGAGATAGTACTCGCAATCCTCTGGTGCCTCGTGATCCTTCAAGTAGGTATCACGGATGCAGTTAACAGCAAATCCCTCGTAATACTTCACGCCCTGAGCATCTGCCACTGGGTCCTTGCGGTCCAATGAAAGATGGAAGTGGAAGTTAGGGAATTCCTTCTCAAGCTCCCAGAAGTCCTCAAGGAAGAATGCCTCACCCAACGCACGCGCTCCGTAGAAGAAGTGAAGCTCACGATCTGTTGTGTGCAAAGTCTTGGTCATGTGCATAATCTGCGCACGCAATGGAGCCATACCGGCACCACCACCAATCCAGATCATCTCCTTGCCAGAAGTGAAGTTAGGATGGAAGTCTCCGTAAGGACCACTCATCATTACCTTGTCGCCTGGTTTCAATGAGAAGATGTAAGAAGAAGCGATACCTGTTGGTACGTTCTGGAAACCTACCTGTGGACGTGGCAGGAATGGAGTTGTGGCGATACGCACGGTCAGGGTGATGATGTCACCCTCGTCAGGATAGTTCGCCATAGAGTAAGCACGAACGGTAGGCTCTGGATTGTGAGCCTTGAGAGAGAAGATGTTGAACTTCTTCCATGCTCCGATGTACTCCTCGCCAATGAGATCCTTGTCGAAGTCCTTGTCGTAATCGATGCAGTCGTATGCAGGAATCTTGATCTGAGCGTAAGAACCCGGAACGAAGTCCATGTGCTCGCCTGGAGGCAATGCCACCTTGAACTCCTTGATGAATGATGAAACGTTCTTGTTGGAGATAACCTCGCACTCCCACTCTTTCACGCCCATCACACTCTCAGGCACCTTGATCTTCAGGTCGCCCTTCACCTTGCACTGGCATCCCAGACGCCAGTGGTCCTTAATCTGCTTGCGGGTGAAGTGAGGCTTCTCAGAATCGAGAATCTCGCCGCCGCCCTCGAGCACCTGAACCTTACACTGGCCGCAGCTTGCCTTACCGCCGCAGGCAGAAGGCAGGAAGATGCCGTTCTCATTCAGCGTAGTCATCAAACTGCTGCCCTGAGGCACGTTGATGGTCTTGTCGCCATTGATTTCGATATTTACATTTCCGCTAGGGCTCAGATACTTCTTAGCCACGAGCAGGATGATAACCAGCAGGAGAATCACCACGAGGAAAACTCCGATACTAGCCAATATAAATGATGTATTACCCATATCTATAGTCCTCCTTTTTTAGATTTTCAAGCCTGAGAAGCAAAGCATAGCCATTGCCATGAGGCCTACTGTGATAAATGTGATGCCGAGTCCCTGCAATGGCTTTGGCACGTCGCAATACTGCATCTTCTCGCGGATGGCTCCCATCAGCACGATGGCGAGAGTCCAACCCAGACCGGAACCTACGGCATAAACGATGCTATCCCATACTGAGGTGATAGCCTGAGTATTGGCAGGATCCATCAGGATGCGCTGCTGCATGAAGAGCGATGCACCCATGATGGCACAGTTTACGGCAATCAATGGCAGGAAGATACCCAGCGCTGCATAGAGCGATGGTGAGAACTTCTCTACAATCATCTCGACCAGCTGCACGATACCGGCGATGACGGCGATGAAGAGGATGAAGCTCAGGTATGTGAGGTCAACACCCAGAATGCCGTCGGCGCTGAGCACCTTGGTCTGCAACAGGTAATCTACAGGCACGGTGATGAGCAACACGAAGGTTACTGCCAAACCCAGGCCCAAAGAGGTCTTCACGTTCTTGGATACTGCCAAGTATGAACACATACCCAGGAAGTAGGCGAAGATCATGTTGTCGACGAAAATCGAACGGAAAAACAAACTTATTGCGTGCTCCATCTTACTTCTCCTCCTTATAAATATAGGCACGATGTACCCAGATTACACATCCAACGAGAATCAATGCCATAGCTGGCATGGTCATCATACCGTTGTTAACATATCCAAAGTCGTAAGCTCCCTCTGGAATCAGCTGGAAACCGAGCAATGAGCCGCGGCCCAGGAACTCACGAACAGCACCCATAATCACGAGGATGAGGGCGTAACCCAAACCATTACCTACACCATCGAGGAATGAAGGCCAAGGCTTGTTCATCATGGCGAACGCCTCCAAACGACCCATCAGGATACAGTTGGTGATGATAAGACCCACATACACTGAGAGCTGCACGCTCACGTCGTAGGCGAAAGCCTTCAGCACCTGGCTCACGATGGTAACCAGGGCAGCAACTACCACCAGCTGAACGATGATACGGATGCGCTGAGGGATGGTGTTGCGGATGATGGAAATAATCACGTTAGAGAATGCCGTGATGATAGTAACGGCAAGTCCCATCACAATGGCTGGCTTCAGCTGGGAAGTAACAGCCAGGGCACTACAGATACCAAGCACCTGGACGAGGATAGGGTTGTCGCCGTTCAGTGGCTTGATGAATGCCTCCTTATTTTGTTTACTAAATAATGCCATAATTTCGCTTAATTATTTAATGAATTTAGCAAGACCTTCCTTGAGCATGGCATCCACACCGTTGGATGTCAATGTAGCACCGGTAACGGCATCCACATTGTTAGGGTCGCCGGCAGGAGCGTCTTTCTCAACGCCCAGAGCGATGCCCTCTACTCCATCCTTGTGAATCTTCTTGCCCTGGAACTTCTGCTGCCACTTCAGGTTGTCCTTGATTTCAGCACCCAGTCCGGCTGTCTCGCCTTCGTGGTTGAAATATACGCCATAGATGGTGTTGTTGTCGGCATCCACGGCGATGAAGCCTGAAATGCCGCCCCAGAGACCCATACCCTTTACAGAGTAAACGGTCTTCTTCTGACCATCAATCTCGCACTCGTAATACTTCATGCCGTCCTTCTCCTTCTCGTCCTTCACCACCTCTTTATATTTGGCAGCCGCAGTAGCGTTGTCAAGGTCGCGCAGGTTCAGCGAGTTCAGAATCTGCTTCTGAGTATCAAGAGCCACGTTGGCATCCTGTTTTGTCTTCAGCGAAGAAGACACGAACGCGAGCAGGAATGCCACGATTACCACGATGATAACCGAATAGATAATAGTATAGCTATTTGAATTTGTCTTCATATCTACATTCCTCCTACATTATTTAATAGCACGTTTAGCACGGCGTGAGATGTTGCTCTGAACTACACAGTAGTCGATGAGTGGAGCAAACATGTTGCCGAAGAAGATAGCGAGCATCATACCCTCTGGATAACCTGGGTTCATCACACGTACGATAACGGCGATGGCACCGATGAAGAATCCGTAGAAGTACTTACCCTTCTCTGTACGGGCAGAGGTTACAGGGTCGGTAGCCATGAATACGGCTCCGAAGCAGAAACCACCGAGAACGATGTGCTCATACCAGGCGATAGGTGTCATGCCGAGAGCCTGGAAGATAAGCGCCATCACGATGCCGCCTGCGAATACTGAGCCCATGGTCTTCCATGATGCGATGCCTGTCCAAAGAAGGATGATGGCACCGATGGCGATGGCGATGACTGAAGTCTCACCGATACAGCCAGGAATGAAACCGATGATAGAATCGCAGAGACTAGCTGAAGGTATGCTGCCCTGAGCCAGCTGACCGAGAGGAGTAGCAGCTGTGAAGCCATCAGGCAGGGTGTTACCCAGGCCGAAGATAGCATCCTTAGCCACCCAGACCTTATCACCACTCATAGCCAATGGATATGAGAAGAAGAGGAACATACGGGCACCCACAGCCACATTGAAGATGTTCATACCGGTACCACCGAAGATCTCCTTGCAGAAGATAACTGCGAAGGCGCACGCCAGGGCGAGCATCCACAACGGTGTAGAGATAGGAATGATCAATGGGATGATGATACCGCTGACGAGGTAACCCTCCTGGATTTCCTCGTGCTTCCACTGAGCCCAGGCAAACTCGATGCCGAGACCCACGATGTAGCTAACCAACAACTTAGGAAGGACAGCCAGGAATCCGAAGCCGAAGACCTCGATGAAGCTGGCAGCATCCAGTGTACCTGCAGCCTTGAAATTCTGGTATCCCACATTATACATACCGAAGAGCAATGCAGGAATCAGGGCGATTACCACAAAGCTCATGATGCGCTTCGAGTCGATTGAATCGTGGATGCTGGCTCCGCTCTTCGCTGTCGTATTTGGCACGTACAGGAAGCTCTCAAAACCGTCAAACACGCTCTCGAAGGCATGCAGCTTACCTCCCTTCTGGAAGTTAGGCTTTATCTTATTGAGATAATTTCTTACTGCAC
>JAJXBQ010000250.1:0-4435 GCA_021640525.1 Segatella copri | reverse complement strand
ATATTATCATATGGAATTACAAGGAAAGGTTATTGCCGTTTTGCCTGAAAGAAGCGGCGTCTCTGCAAGAGGAGAGTGGAAAGCTCAGTCGTTCGTAATTGAAACCCACGAGCAGTATCCAAAGAAATTGTGCTTTGATGTTTTCGGAGCAGACCGTCTGGCTCAGTTCAACATTCAGAGTGGTGAGGAACTCCTGGTTTCTTTCGATATTGATGCTCACGAGTATCAGGGCCGTTGGTTCAACAGCATCCGTGCCTGGAACATCCAGCGTGTTGACCCTAACGCCGTTGCTGGTGCTATGGGCGGAATGCAGCCAGGTGCGTTTCCTCCAGTAGGTGCTCCTGTAGCTCCTGCTCAGCCAGCAGCTCCTGCTAATGGTGCAACTGCAGCATTCCCTCCAGTTCAGCCTGCAGCTCCTGCAGCAGAGGGTGGTAGCGCAGATGATCTTCCTTTCTAAAAACAGAAAAGTAAGATAAAAATAAGAGCACTTCGCCTGAGACTTTCTTCTGTCTCGGATGAAGTGCTCTTTTTTTATTCGTAATCTTATATTTCTCTTTATCAACTGTTTTCTATTCTCTGCGTCTCTTCTCAAAGAATTGTTTCGAAGCGGCAAAGAAGAGGAGAACGGAAGCTGCATTTTCTATAGCAACCATCCAGAATGTTCCGTTGTAACCGAAATGTTCTGCCACAACTCCGCCTAGCAGACAGCCGATTCCGAAACCCAAATCCCAACCTGTAAGAATGCTGCTGTTTGCCGTTCCACGCTGGTTGTGACGAGCCACATTAATGAACATGTTGAGAAAGGCTGGGTAAAGATGACCGTTGCCCAGGCCGATAAGACAAGCCGAAAGATAATAGGCTACCGGGTGCTTGACGGCAACAAAGATGATGAAACCAACAAGCGAAAGCAGCATTCCTTCGGCCGCATTCTGGGTAAGTTTGCCCTGGCTCAAGGCTTTTCTTCCCTGCAATCTTGACAGGAACAGCCCCATGGAAAGAAGGGCAAAATAAGTGCCCGTTCCGCCCGTAATTCCGAGTTCCTCCTTGCTGTAAATCGCAAGATAATTGCTCAGAACGCCCCAGCAGAAACCGAACATGGCGATGTTGATGGCAAGGAGCCAGGCACGCGTCAGGAAGAAGCGGTCGAGAGAAAGCTTCTCCTTGTTCTTAACGATTTCCTTTTCGGGGAGGCGGATGGTTCCTGCAATCACAACTGAGGCAATCGCCACGATGAAAGCTATCCAGAAGAGAATCATGTAACTGTCTACCGCATTATGGAGATAGATTCCGATGGATGGAGCAATTGCCATGGCAAAATTGTTGCTCAGTCCGTAGAGTCCGATTCCTTCATTTCTCCTACTTGCCGGAAGAACGTCGATGGCGCAGGTGCTGTTGGCAACCGTTACGGCTCCGAACGGACCTCCGTGCAGGGTTCTGCAGATGGCAAACATCAGGATGGTGCTGGCTGCAATATAGCCGGCAAAGAAGATGGCGAAGGCCGAGAGACAGACCATCAGAACCTTCTTGCGCGAAAAGCTGTCAACCACATATCCGCTGAACGGACGAATGATGAGGGCGGCAACCGTATAGCCGCTCAGCACAATTCCAATCACATCTTTCGTGGCTCCAAAATTTTCGCTCAGATAGAGAGGGAGCAAAGGTGTGAGCAGATAGAAGGCGAAATACAACAGAAAGTTGGTAGTCATCACCTTGATGTAGTTTGCATTCCAAAGTTTCTCTTTCATCATTTTTTAGAGTTTATCCTCACTTTTAGAGTTTGTCCTCATTATTAGAGTTTGTCCGCCAGCCAGGCGTCGATGAGTTTTCGGGCGATGGAAAGTTTCTCTGGGAGAATAGGGAGATTCTCTTTCGTAAACCATTTACCACGAGAGAGTTCTTCTTTCTGAAGATGAATTTCTCCATCTACATATTCTGCCGAGAAGCCAATCATCAGACCGCTCGGGTAAGGCCAAGGCTGGGAACCGAAATATTTCAAATTCTTGATAGTCAGACCGGTTTCTTCCATCACTTCACGATGAACCGCCTCTTCCAGGTTCTCACCAGTCTCTACGAAACCAGCCACGAGACTGTCGAAATTTCCCTTGAAATTACGGGCGTGAACCAGCAATACCTGATCGTCTTTCTTAATCAGTACGATAATGGCTGTGGCAAGCGAAGGCCAGACCTGTTTGCCGCATTCTGTACATTTCTTACTGATGTCGGTTGCCATTTTCATCGGAGCTCCGCAAACGCCGCAGAATTGGGTATTCATATTCCAATAGTTGAGTTCCTGACACTTTCCTGCTTTCTGGTAAAGGGCGGGAGTGAGTTTGTAGAAACTAGGGCGCAAGCCGCACATTTCGTACTTCGGATTGTCGGTAACAGGCTCAGGAATGGTGAAGGTCTTCACCTCTGTTCCATCTTCCATCGGAGTAATGTTGAGAATGTGAGTCCAAGGCTTTGTTGGGATTGGACTTTCTTCTGAACAAGGAATCGTATAGGTTCCGTCTTCTTTCTTTTCGAGCAAGAGATCGGTCTTGCAAAATATAAACCAATACTTCATTCTTTATTTTGAACTTCTTTATTTTGAACTTTATGATATGCTTTTCTTAATGCGTTCTGAGGGGCTATTTCTTCTTTCCGAACAGCAATTCGAAATCGCGCTGGGCAGCAGGCTTGGTCCATGCTTCCGGCACAAACTTCCAGTTGTTGTTTGGTTTCGCATCTACCGTTCCCATCTTTTCGATTTCTTCCATCAAATAGTAACGCTGGTCGCGCTTGCTGCGATAGATGATACGGCTTTCAAGACTGTCTTTCGGGATTCCGGCACCCTTGGTAAGGAGTTCGCCGCCACCATTTCCACGATAGCTGTTAACCGCCACCTTGTACCATTTTTTCTCATCGAAAGGTTCGCCGTTGCTCATGCGCAGAATCTTCACCTTCTCGCCATCTGGCTTCGTTACGTCAACTTCGTAATCGATTCCGGCAGCACTATCAAAGTTGAACGAGAGATTCTTGAAACCGAGTCGTTGCTGGTCGCCAACGGTCTTCTCATCGAGCAACAGGAGATGGTCGTCCGGACTCTTCATGGTGTTCACCCAGAGGTCGTAACTCATTTCCAGATGCTTTCTGATTTCTTCGCCCGTCATGCGCATTACGTAGAGCTGGTTCTCGTATTTATAGAGATTGAACATGTCGCTCACATAGATTGGGCCGGCTTTCAGAACCGCGTTGAACTGAAGGGGAGCGTTGAACGAAATGTCGGCTTTTGTAATCTGCAACTGGAGGTTGAGGATGAAATCGTTGAAGGCAGAACTGCCGAAGAACTGGTCGCGGCTGTAGATGGTAGTTTTGAAGTTACCAATCTGCTTGCCCACATATTTCTTTACTTCCGCAATCTGAGGTTCGAAAGTCTTCATGAAATCCTCATCGATAGGACAATCTGTCACATCTACAATCTTGCCTGTCACCTTTTTGTCAGTTACCACCAGCTGCTTCTTTCCGTTCACCTTTTTCTTGTTGAGTGTGAGGGTTATTTCTGCATCTGCCACGCTAATGGCGTTGTTGGCAGGATCCAGACAAACCACCTGCTTTCCGTCTGCGTTGGTTACGGTTTCGTTGTCGCGCGTATGGTCGTGGCCGAAGAGAATGAGGTCGAAGCCTGGCACTTCTTTTGCCACCTTGATAGAGGCGTCTTCATCATATTCGGCAGTCTGAATGCCTCCGTCTTTTCCGCTGTGGAAGAGGCCGATGATAACATCCGGTTTTTCATTCTCCTGGAGATACTTCACCCATTTGCGGGCGTTTGTTACCATATTTTCAAATTTCAGTCCGCTCCAGAGATTCTCCGTGAGCCAGTTTGGAATGGCAGGAGTAATCATTCCCAAGACTGCCACCTTCACGCCCTCGCGGTTCAGGATGAGATAAGGCTTAACGTATGGCTGGTCTGTAGAAGTGCTGATGATGTTGGAACCAAGAACTGGGCAATTGAGTTCTTTTATCCATTTGTCGTAAACTGGATGACCCGTTTCAACATCATGATTGCCAAACACTTGCGCATCATACTTCATGTAGTTGACCACATCGGCAGCCACGTTTCTAGCCTCTGTGTTTACATAATTATAATAATAGCAGGTAGGCTGTCCCTGCAGAATATCGCCATTCTCCAAGAGGATGAGGTTATCCTTGTAGTCTTTTCGCAGATTATTGACGTAGGAAGAAATGCGCGCCAGGGTTCCTGCTTTTGGCTTACGGTTGATGAAATCGTAAGGGAAGAAAGAGCCGTGCACATCGCTTGTCTCTATCACTCTCAGTTTTACGCTACGTTGTTGTGCCATCGCTTGTGAATTGAAAGTTAGCGCCAGAAGAAGCGCAGCAAATAATTGTTTCATATTAATTAATGTATATCTTTTGAGTAATGAAAGCCCATCAGTTG
>JAJXBQ010000022.1:0-21140 GCA_021640525.1 Segatella copri | reverse complement strand
TTCTATGGGATTCCGTTTTTTTTTATTCCTTTGCTGCCAAAATATTAACAATAAATTTTTAAGAGTATGAATTCAAAATCAGCAGCAAAATTGGCTGCATGCGCCTCATTTGCGCTATTTTTGAGTGGAATTCCTTCACAGAAGGCCTGCGCACAAGAGCAGGAGAAGAAGGTTGTGGTAGAAGATGCAGACAACGAGAAGCGCTATCTGCCAGCCAACAGCATCAGCGTAAGCAGCGGATATTCATGGCTCAGCAACGAAATTCTTACGGCCAACGGCGATAAACTGGGCAGAACGCCTACCGGCTTCGACGTGACCATGGAATACGCCCATCTGTGGAAACTGAAGAACACCCGCCGTCCTATTTATATCGGCTTCTCCATTAATGGCGTGGGCAGCAGAACCAAGGTAAAAATCCCTAGAAACGGCGGCAATGACGTCGACGATGTAATCATGAACTATTTCGTCGGTGCAGGTTACAAAATGGCCTACAAGACCAACAAGCGCTTCATCTGGAATCTGCTGCTGAGCCTTGGCTACGCCTGCACAGACGAAGATTTCAACACCGCAGATGGCTTTGGCGTCTATGCGGAAATGGGATGCGAATACATGCTCAGCAAGCACTGGTCGGCTGGCGTGACTCTTGGCGGCATGTCCTCCACTTACAAGCAGCCGGCAGGCTGGGACGGCAGCAAATATAAATACGGAATCGATCACAATGGCTTGCACGCAAAGCTGGCCTACTACTTCTAATTACGGAACCAGGCACATTGATTTTAAAAGCAGCGAGGCGATACTCTTCTCTTATAGGAAGAATATCGCCTCGTTGCCTTCATTGAAAAGGAGGTCAAGGATGCTCATATTGGGCTGGAAACCGTGTTTCTGCCCGTAAACCTGGTAATAGCGCTTCGACTCGAATTCGGGGTCAGGAAGGGGTTTCTTAGGGCGAATAGCATCGCGGAAATCCTTGATTGGAGTGTTGAGTGTTGAATGTTGAATGTTGAATTGGGCTTGCGCCTCTGGGCTATCGAATTGGCTTTCCCTTCGGTCGCCGAACGTTGTTTCTTCACTCTTCACTTTTAGTTCTTCGCTTTCTATGCTCTTCATTCTTCGTTCTTCACTTAAAACGTATTCGTCAGTGACGCTTATCTTCGGACGGATGTCGAGGAGCTCTATCATCTTCGCAGTTGTCTCCATGTTGAAATCGAAGAGGAACTCGTATTTCTTCTCGTAGAAGGGGCGGATGTCGTCCTGATAATACTCGAAGAATGGGCTCTCGCCGTAGGCTGAAAGGAGCGCATTCCAGTGGACGTGGCGCCAGTTGGCGTGGTCGGAGATGCGGATGTCCTTCATCGACAGGGAGATGTCGTGATTGGTAGGGATGGTGAGCGAGAGGGGACCGTTGGTGGTAGGGATGAGCATGCGGTTACGATAGGTTTGCTTGATAAAGCTCTCGTGGCGCTCTATCAGGCATTCATCGTAGCGGTTCAGCTTCTGGTACCACTGGATGGGGCCGAAATATGTGGAAGAAAGAAGGGCTTTCAATTTCTGCTTTGTTATGAAGGGTTAATGATGAAGAGGGGGACGAGCGATGGAATCGCTCGGAACGGGGGCAGACGGGGGACAAGCTTCCGGCGGGACTCCAGGATGCAGCAAGCTGAAGCGAGGAACAGCGGAGCTCTAAGCAGCGGCGAGCAGCACGAGAGAGCGAGGGGGCAGCGGAGCGAGGGAGCTAGAACAGCTTATGGGCTTTGCCTATCATCTGGTGCTTATGAACGAGCTGCTGGCCGGTTGGCGTCTTCAGGAGATAGAAGCGGCAATCCTTGCAGCCGCAGCGCTTGCAGCATACGGTAGGGATGACGAACTGCACGGTGTCGATGCGCAGCGTATCGCCAGGAAGCTTCTCTATCCTGCCTATGAAATGAGACTCGAAGACGCGCTTGCGGTGCTGGTTCTTGGGCTGGTAAACCACCGTATCGGTGAAAACAACCACATCGCCACGCCCGAAATTTTCGCAGTCAATCCTGTTCACTATCACCCGGTTGCCTGCCTTCAACTGGGGCGGAAGCCCACCCTGAGGCACCGAGAAGATAGTGAAGACATAGGTGCGCACTGCCCAAGCCAGGAGCAGCGACAACACCAATGTTATCAGGAATTTGACGGCAGTCTTCAATTCTTATTTCTTTTTCTTTACTTAATATTGTCTACGAAAGTGAAGAGGCGATTCCAACGGATGCCCGAGAAGCCCGGATGATCTGGGCTGTGGCTCCACCAGATGAAGATAGGCTTGCCCACGATGTGGTCCTCAGGCACGAAACCCCAGTAGCGGCTGTCGGCTGAGTTGTGGCGGTTGTCGCCCATCATCCAGTAGTAGTCGAGCTTGAAGGTGTAGCTCTTCGCCTGCTTGCCGTTGATGAAGATGCGGCCGGCGTTGTCTACCTTCAGGTCGTTGTGTTCGTAAACCTTGATGCAGCGTTCGTATACAGGCAGATTCTTCAGCGTAAGAGCGATGCTCTCGCCCTTCTTTGGAATCCAAATCGGACCGTAATTATCTCTTGTCCAGCCGGTATAGGCATTGAGCGGATAGAGGTCGCCATAGGTTGCATCCGTATTGATAGAGATGCTCTCTACGAGGTTTCTGTTTGCCTTCAGCGCCAGATAAGCCTTCTTGGTAAGTGGAATCACGCCGCTCTGATTATACATCAGCAGGTCTTCGTTGGTGATTCCCAACTTATCGGCAAGGTCGATTGGGAACTCGCCCTTGAGCTTCATCTTATAAGTATACTGCACGTTATCAGGCTCCTTATTCGCCTTTCCGTTCAGATAAACGATGCGGTTCTTGATCTGCAGGGTCTGTCCAGGCAAGCCCACGCATCGCTTTACATAGTTCTCGCGGCGGTCAGTAGGACGGCTGATGATGTCGCCATATTCGCCCGGCATACTGCTGATGTAGTTGCGGCCTGTAGCATAAACCTGCTCAAAATAGTGGCGCTGCTGCAATGGGTTCATCGCGCGTACATCCTTTTCCTGTCCGTTCTGCTGCATCAGCTGGTCGCCGATGCTGTAAACCATCTGATAGTAATCATTCGCCTGATAGCGCTCCTCATTGACGAGCGTATCGCCTGCAGGATAGTTGAACACCACGATGTCGTTGAGCTTTACGTTGCCCAAACCCTTTACGCGGCGGTAATCCCAGTGAGGCCACTCTATGTAGCTCTTCACGTTGACCAGCGGCATAGTGTGCTGGGTGAGCGGCATGGTGAGCGGAGTTTCAGGAATGCGAGGACCGTAGCTTACCTTGCTCACGAAGAGATAATCGCCCGTAAGGAGACTCTTTTCGAGAGAGGAAGACGGAATCACATAGTTCTGGAAGAAGAAGAGGTTGATGAAATAAACCGCTACGAGAGCGAACACCAGCGCATCTACCCAGCTCATGATGAAACGGATAGGACCTTCCTCATCCTTCCACCACTGCCAGTGAATCTTCTTGGTGATGTAAACATCGAAGATGAACGGAACCACAATGAGTCCCAACCAGCTTTCTACCCAAACCAGAAAGAGGAGATAGAGGGCGAGAACCACTGCGAACTTCGCCCACTGTACCTTCATATTGAGTTTTTGTTTCTCTTTATCTATCATAACTTCTGCTTAGAACTTAAATAAATCTGATGTGGTGAGCAAGCCGGAATGGTTGGCTGTAAACTCGGCTGCGAGAACGGCTCCCAGGGCGAAACCCTTGCGTGAATGGGCACTGTGCTCGATGGTAATCATATCAGCATCGCTGTCATACATCACGGCGTGGATTCCCGGAACCTCACCATCGCGTACGCAGTTGATGACCAGGTCTTCATCAGTAATGTTTGCATCGCCCTCATCGTGATGACCATCCTCAGTCCAGTAGGTTACGCCACGCTTCCAATCCTTCTTTCTGTCGATATTGTCGATGATTTCCTCGGCAAGGGTGATGGCTGTTCCAGATGGCGCATCGAGCTTATGAACGTGGTGGGTTTCCTGCATGCATACTGAGTACTGTGGAAAACCGTTCATGATTTTAGCCAGATAGCGGTTTACGGCAGAGAAGATAGCCACACCGATACTGAAGTTAGACGCCCAGAAGAGAGTCTGCTTACCGTCGGCGCAGAGCTTCTCCACGTCTTCCTTATGGTCTTTCATCCAACCTGTAGAACCAGAAACCACCTTCACGTTGTGTGAGAATGCCTTCAGATAGTTGCCGTAGGCGGCAGTAGGGTTGGTAAACTCAATGGCAACATCGGCAGAGCAGAACTCCGGGCTGTCGATGTCTTGAGGGTTATTCACGTCAATCTTACAAACGATTTCGTGGCCACGCTGCAGGGCGATCTCCTCGATCATGTGTCCCATCTTTCCGTAGCCGATCAAAGCAATTTTCATCTTTATCTATTTTTATTTTTGTTCTTATTTCTAAACCTTTCGGCAAAAATACACATTTTTCTTCGAAAAACCTTGAAAAATCCTTGTTATTATAATAATAAATAGAAAATTTTGGTTATTTTTGCAGTGATTTAAGGCTTTTAGCCTCATTTAGTAACTAAAAAAGAGAAAATTATGAGCAGATATATTTTTGAGACGAAGATGGAAGTAAGGGATTATGAGTGCGATATTGAGGGCATCGTGAACAATGCCAACTATCTGCACTACATGGAACATACCCGCCATCTCTTTCTGAAGGAATGCGGCCTCAGCTTTGCCGAAATGCACAACAAAGGCGTGGATGCTGTGGTGGCGAGAATGAACCTGCAGTACAAGGTTCCGCTGCAATGCGATGATGAATTCTTCTCGCGTCTGTGGCTGGAGAAGCAGGGCGTAAGATATGTTTTCCATCAGGACATCTTCCGTGCCAAGGACGAGAAACTCTGCCTCAAGGCAACCGTAGAGCTCGTCTGCCTCATCAACGGAAAGCTGGGCAACAGCGAGGACTACGACAAGGCATTCGAGAAATATTTCTCATCCCAAGGTTAACAGGTTAACAGTTAACAGCTGATTTTTCAATACCCCCCTTCCGCACACGAGCGAAGAACTTGCATCCGCCAAGGTCAAGCATTAGAACTTGCGTTCCGAAAGAGGCAATCTTATAACCCTAATAAAGCCGAACAATTATGGAGCAACTCCTTCACTACGTGTGGAAGCACAAGCTCTTCCCACTCACCCCACTCACCACCACCTGGCACCAGGCTGTGGAAGTAATTGACCCCGGACTGCACAACCGCAATGCAGGACCCGATTTCTTCAATGCCAAAATCAAACTCAACGGAACCCTATGGGTGGGAAACGTGGAGATTCATGACAAGGCAAGCGACTGGTATGTGCACGGACATGATAAGGATGAACGCTACGACAACGTTATCCTGCACGTTTGCGGAACCATCGATGTAGAGGCAAAGAACTCGAAAGGCGAGCCCCTCGTGCAGTTGCAGCTCGACATCCCCGAAAACGTATCGAAACACTATCAGGAACTGCTGAGCATCGACCAGTATCCTCCCTGCTACCAGATCATCCCATCGCTCACCCGCCTCACCGTGCACAGTTGGATGAGCGCCCTGCAAACCGAGCGCTTATCGCAGAAAACCGATGCGATAGAGGCGCGCGTAAAGCAATGTAACGGCGATTGGGAAAACGCCTACTTCGTGACCCTGGCGCGCAACTACGGATTCGGAATCAACGGCGACGCCTTCGAGCAGTGGGCTTACCATCTGCCGCTGAGAGCCGTAGACCATCATCGCGACGACCTCTTCCAGATAGAAGCCATCTTTCTGGGGCAAGCCGGACTGCTGGAACTGAACACCATTCCCGAAAGATATCAGAAAGACGCGCTGAACGACGGCTATTTCTCCCGCTTGAGGAACGAATATCTCTATCTCTCGCATAAATTCTCGCTGCAGCCGATGGATTACAAGCAGTGGCGCTTCCTGCGCCTGCGTCCGCAGAACTTCCCTCACATCCGCATCTCGCAGTTAGCCAATCTTTATTATAACCGCCGTGCGGGGCTGAGCCAGCTGCTCGGGGCAAGCACGGTGAAGGAGGCAAAGCAGGTGCTCTCAACCAGCGTTACGGAGTATTGGGAAACCCATTATACCTTCGGCAGCACGAGCATCCGGAACGAGAAGCACCTCTCCCCTTTCTCGCTCAATCTGCTCATCATCAACACCGTGGTTCCCATCCTCTTTGCCTACGGCAGGCACCGGGGCGAGGAGAAATACTGCGACCGCGCCTTCGACTTCCTGGAGGAACTGAAGGCTGAGAATAACCACATAGTAAGGATGTGGAAGGAATGCGGCCTGCCGGTAGAGAACGCCGGGGATAGCCAGGCGCTTATACAGCTGAAGAAGGAATACTGCGACAGGAAGGAATGCCTGAGGTGCAGGATAGGTTACGAATACTTGAAGAGATAAAAGATAAAAATTATGGCTGACCAACAAGAAATACTAAACACCATCCTCCTGACAAGGCTCAATTACTTCAGCCTGGCAGGAATGCTGGAGCTATACAGAAAGGTAGGCTCCGCCACGCTCATCCTGGAGCATAAGAACAACCTCAGAGACATCCTCCCCGATGCCTCGGATAAACTCGTGAGCGCTATCCAGAACTGCGAAGAAGCCCGAAAACGCGCTGAGGAAGAACTGGAGTACGACATACGCTACGGAATAGAACCCATTCCGATGAACGACGACCGCTATCCGCAACGCCTCAAGGATTGCGATGACGCACCCCTCATCCTCTTCTATAAAGGAAACGCCAACCTCAACCAGCAGCGCGTCATCAACATCGTGGGAACCCGCCACTGCACCCCTTACGGCGAAGACCTCATCCGCCGCTTCATCACCGACCTGAAGCAGCTCTCGCCCAACGTGCTTATTATGAGCGGACTTGCCTACGGAGTGGACATCGTGGCGCACCGCCAGGCACTCGCCAACGGCTACGAAACCATAGGAGTGCTGGCTCACGGTCTGGATGACCTCTATCCCCGTCAGCACCGGGAAACGGCTGCAAAGATGATAGAACAGGGCGGTTTGCTCACAGAATTTCTTACCCGTACGAATGCAGATAAGATCAACTTCGTGCGCCGCAACCGAATTGTGGCAGGAATGTCGGATGCCTGCATCCTGATAGAGAGCGCAGCTCACGGCGGCGGCCTCATCACCTGCGATATTTCGCAATCCTACGGTAGGGATGTCTTTGCCTTCCCGGGCAGAATAGGTGATTACTACAGCGAAGGCTGCAACAACCTGATACGCAACAACGGCGCCACGCTCATCACCAGTGCCGAGGACTTTGTGAAGGACATGCGCTGGCAGGATGACGCCACTCTGATGCGAGCCAAGCAGCAAGGCATCGAGCGCAACCTCTTCCCCGAGTTATCGCCCGAGGAGCAACTCATCGTAGAAGTCCTCTCCAAGACCAACGACCTGCAAGTGAATCTCATCTCCGTAAAGACGAATATCGACATTTCTCGCCTCACTTCCCTCCTCTTCACATTGGAGATGAAGGGAGTCATCAAGACCTTTGCAGGGGGAATGTATCATCTTTTGAAGTAGTATTTTCTTTATTTTCAGAAAAAAGCAGTAACTTTGCAGCCGCAAAAAAGAAGATATACATCATAGGAATAAGAAGATTTCACTAGAAACTCATGAAAATAGGAAATATAGAATTTGGGCCTCAGCCCCTCTTCCTCGCTCCGATGGAAGACGTAACGGATATTGGCTTTCGCATGCTCTGCAAGCGATTCGGAGCCGCCATGGTTTATACTGAGTTCGTATCGGCGGAAGCCTTGGTGAGAAGCATCAAGAGTACAGTCAGCAAGCTTACGATAAGCGATGAGGAGCGCCCTGTGGGCATTCAGATTTATGGCAGAACCACAGAGGATATGGTGGAAGCTGCAAAAATCGTGGAACAGGCGAATCCGGATGTGATTGATATTAACTTCGGCTGTCCGGTGAAGAAGGTTGCCGGAAAGGGTGCAGGAGCCGGAATGCTCCGCAATATCCCATTGATGCTGGATATTACAAGAGAGGTGGTAAAGGCGGTAAACGTGCCGGTAACTGTGAAAACCCGACTGGGATGGGATTGCGAGAACCTCATCATCACCGACCTTGCCGAGCAGCTGCAGGATTGCGGAATCCAGGCGCTCACCATCCACGGCAGAACCCGTAGCCAGATGTACACCGGAGAAGCTGACTGGAGCCTCATAGGAGAGGTGAAGAACAATCCCCGCATCCATATTCCTATCATCGGCAACGGCGACATTACGACCCCGGAAGAAGCCAAGCTTGCTTTTGAAAGATATGGTGTAGATGCGGTGATGATTGGCCGCGCCACCTTCGGAAGACCATGGATTTTCAAGGAAATACGCGATTACTTAGACAATACAGGCGCAACTCCATTAACCGTGGATGAGAAAATTGACCTCCTGGAGGAGCAGCTGAGCATCAACGTGGAGCGCATCGACGAGTACAGAGGCATTCTCCACACCCGTCGCCACCTGGCCGCCTCCCCAATCTTCAAGGGCATTCCCGATTTTCGCCAGACGAGAATCGCCATGCTGAGAGCCACGACCGTGGAGGAACTAACTGGGATTCTGAAAGAATGTAGGGAGAGAATCAAGGCGATAGAAATCTAGACTTGCTTGCGGCGGATGGCAAACCGCCGAAACCATAAGATAAGTAAAGGGAGACTCCAACAATGATGGTTGGAATCTCCCTTTTTTATTCGCAGTTAACAGGTTAACAGTTAACAGCTGTTTTTTTATACTTTTCCCTTAAAACTGGAGGATATTACTTCTTCAATATCGAAGCACCTTCGA
Source organism: Segatella copri (assembly GCA_021640525.1). Classification (GTDB taxonomy): domain Bacteria; phylum Bacteroidota; class Bacteroidia; order Bacteroidales; family Bacteroidaceae; genus Prevotella; species Prevotella copri_S. The sequence continues at coordinate 12,304 of JAJXBQ010000022.1, read as the reverse complement.
GCAGGGCGAGTGCCTTGTTCTCGTTCTCCTCCATGATTTCACGCTCTCCCGGACCCTTGTCGTTGATTCCGCAGAGGTGCAGGATGCCATGGATGATGACGCGGTGAAGCTCATCATCATAGGTCTTGCCAAACTGCTCGGCATTGGTGCGGACCGTATCCAGCGAAATCACGATGTCGCCGTTAATCACATCATCCTCATCATAATCGAAGGTGATGACATCGGTATAGTAATCATGACCCAGATACTCGTTGTTCACTTCGAGAATCTTCTCGTCATCCACAAACATATAGCCAATCTCACCCACCTTGCGGCCATGAGAGGCAGCTACCTTACGAATCCAGGCACTCGTATCACGCTTCTTGATCTTTGGCATTTTCACGCCGTCTACATTGTATGTTATCATACGCTTCTTCCTCCTATTTTTATTTTATTTTTGGTAAAAATTCATCTACTTCTCTTCCGAAGAATCTCAGCTCCCTGACCAGCGTTGAGCTGATGCTGCTGTATCTTGGGTCAGAAAACAGCAGGATGGTTTCTACGCCGCCCAACTGCTTATTGATGTCAGCCTGCTCTCTTTCGTACTCGAAATCCTTGGCAGAACGGACGCCGCGAACCAGGAACCTGGCTCCCAGGCGATGCGCCAAATCGATGGTGAGATCATCGTAAGAAACCACCTCCAGGCGATAACCCTTAGATGCATCCTCCGCATCCACCAACTCCGAACATTCCTTCGGAAAAACAGCCTTGATATCCTCCACACGCTTCGAGATTTCCTCGCTGGCGTGCTTCAGCTTGCTCACCGCCACTGCAATCACGAGCTTGTCGAACATCGGCAAGGCACGCTCGGCAATGTTCTGATGTCCTATCGTAAATGGGTCGAATGTACCCGTAAAAATCCCAATCTTCATAAATGTTTATCCTTTTACGGCGCTAGCCCTAATTCAACATTCAACATTCAACATTTAACATTACTCAAACAAGTCTCCCTGCATAATATTGCTTGTATACGGATTTCTGCCGAGATGCTCGTAGGCAAGCGGCGTTGCCATTCTGCCTCGCGGCGTGCGCTTGATGAAACCCTCCATGATGAGAAACGGCTCGTAAACCTCCTCTACGGTGCCGCCATCCTCGCCTATTGCCGTGGCAATGGTGCTTACGCCTACCGGACCACCACGGAACTTGTCGATGATGGTGGTGAGAATCTTATTATCAATCTCATCCAAGCCATACTGGTCGATGTTGAGCGCCTTGAGCGCCATCTGGGCAATATCGTAAGTGATGGTTCCGTTGCCCTTTACCTGGGCAAAATCACGCACTCTTCTGAGCAGAGAGTTGGCGATACGAGGGGTTCCGCGCGAACGGCGGGAGATTTCCACTGCCGCCCCATCCTCTATCGGCACCTTCAGGAGCATCGCACTTCGCTTGATAATCTTCTGAAGCGTAGCCGGGTCGTAATATTCCAGATGCAGATTGATTCCGAAACGGGCGCGCAGAGGAGCTGTAAGCAGACCGCTTCTCGTTGTCGCTCCCACGAGGGTAAACGGATTCAAGTCTATCTGGATGCTGCGAGCCGAAGGACCCTTATCTATCATGATGTCGATGCGGTAATCCTCCATCGCCGAATAGAGATACTCCTCTACGACAGGCGAAAGACGGTGGATTTCATCGATAAAGAGCACATCGTTGGGCTCCAGCGAGGTAAGGATTCCCGCCAGATCGCCCGGCTTATCAAGCACAGGACCCGATGTAATCTTGAATCCTACGCCCAGTTCGTTGGCGATGATGTTGCTCAGCGTAGTCTTACCCAATCCCGGCGGACCGTGGAGGAGCGTATGGTCGAGCGGTTCGCCACGATATTTGGCAGCCTCAACAAAGACCTCGAGATTTTCCACCACGCCATTCTGACCGCTGAAATCAGAAAACTTCAGCGGGCGCAGCGCCTTCTCGAATTCCTTTTCGGCAGGCGAAACCATTTCTTGTCTTATATCAAAATCTTCGTTCATTCTATGACTATTATCGATAATATGGGTGCAAAGTTACACATTTGTTGCGGAATTAAAGAAGAAATGCCAAATTATTTTGCCCATGATTTTGCACAATCCCAAAAGATTCGTGCAGATTTGCAAGCGCTACCCTATAAAAATGTTATAATTTATCATTTTCTTGCAGAATAATTTGTTTATCCGAAAGAAAAGACGTACTTTTGCACTCGATATTGAAAGCGAGGAAAGAAATAAATAAGAGAGAAATATCAGGATTTTAAAAGAAATAGAATTATGCTTAAGTTATTTCAAGGGCTCAGCAAGCTGCTGGCCAATTACACATCTATCTTCGTGATAGGTGTTGCAGTGTTCACATTCTTCTTCCCACATACCTTCGACTGGGTGCGCGGAACTACTCAAACCGTCATTCTCGGCATCATCATGCTCACCATGGGTCTGACCTTGACCACCAACGACTTCAAGATTCTGGCCCAACGCCCGCTGGATGTCTTCATCGGAGCCTGTGCCCAGTTTATCATCATGCCGGGTGTGGCTTATACCCTGGTTCATGTGTGGCATCTTGACCCAGCCCTCGCACTCGGAATCCTGCTGGTAGGTTGCTGTCCGGGCGGCGTTTCGAGCAACATCATGAGTTATCTGTGTCATGGCGACGTGGCTTTCTCCGTAGGAATGACCTGCGCCTCTACCATTCTTGCACCGGTGATGACTCCACTGCTGATGAAGATTACGGCAGGCGAGATTATCCATGTAGATGCTGTGGGAATGTTCATCAACATCCTCATCGTAACGATTATTCCTGTAGCCATCGGCTGCGCCCTCAACTATATTTACGGCAAGAAAGACTGCTTCCCTACCATCCAGAGTCTGATGCCGGGCATCAGCGTTACGTGTCTGGCAATCATCGTAGGCGGTGTGATTTCTACGGTTCATGATGACCTCGTAGCCCGCGGCTTATCGCTTTTCCTCTGGACTTTCGCCGTGGTTTTCTGCCACAACACGCTGGGTTATCTTCTCGGTTGGCTTGCCGGCAAATGTGCGGGATTCAATACCGCCAAGAAGCGTACCATCAGTATTGAGGTCGGCATGCAGAACGCCGGTCTTGCTACGGTACTTGCCGGCAACTTCTTCGCAGCCCAGCCTCTCGCCGTATTGCCTTGCGCCATCAGCTGCGCCTGGCACAGCATTTCCGGCACCATCCTTGCCGGAATCTATCTGAAATGGGACCATCTGCATGAGAAGAAGTAAATGACTTCTGAAAAAGATAAGAAAAGGTCGTGAGATTTCTGATTGAACCTCACGACCTTTTCTTATATCATTACCTCACGGGGTTAACAGGTTAACAGTTAACAGCCGTTTTTTCTATTGTTACACGAGCAAAGCACTTGAATTGGCTTTCCCTTCGGACGCCGAACGTTGTTTCTTCACTCTTCGTTCTTCACTCTTCGTTCTTCACTCTTCACTTAACCTTCCCTACTTCCCCGTAGTCAGCAGCTGCACGGCTCGCTGAACTATCTCGTTTGTCTCGTTCCAAACCTGGAAGTATTGGCTCATATCCCAGATATCTCTTGCAACAAGGGCTTTCAGTTGCAGGGCGAGGTATTTCTTCGTCTGAATTAATTCAGCCTCATCCTTTGGCTCTATCTTCTCCTTCTTGCCCTCGGCGATAATGCCATCTATCAGCGAAGAAGGAACCTCGTAGGTGGCGAGGAACTTATCGAAATCCTTATACTGGCTCTTCAGCTCCTTACGATGCGCATCGATGAACTTCAGACTGTGGTTGATGACGATACTCTTGGCAGCCAGCTGGCGGTGCATCTTGGTATACTTGGTTGTATCCAGCGGAACGAAATAATCTGGCATGATTCCACCACCACCATAAACCACACGATGCTTGCGCAAGGTATAATACTTCAGACTGTCTGAAAGATGGATGCTGTCCTGGTTGGTGAACTCGCCATGCTTGTAACGCTTGTCCAGATCCATCGCATAATCCAATCTGTCACCTTTCTTATATGGCTTCTGGATGCATCTGCCGCTAGGCGTATAGTAATGGGCGATGGTGAGACGAATCTCGCTGCCATCATCGAAGGTCAGCGGACGCTGCACCAATCCCTTGCCGAAGGTTCTGCGACCAACCACTACACCACGGTCCTGATCCTGGATGGCTCCGGAAACAATCTCGGCGGCAGAAGCGGTAAACTCATTGGTGAGCACCACCACCTTGCCCTTGCGCCATCTGCCGTTAGCCTGCGCCTTGTATTCCTGGCGAGGCGCAGCACGACCACTGGTATAAACGATGAGATCGCCCTTCTGCAGGAACTCGTTGGCAATCTGAGCCGCAGCCTGCAAGTAACCGCCACCATTATCCTCGAGGTCGAAGATAAGGTCTTTCATTCCCTTCTTTTTCAGCGAATCCATCGCTATTGTTACCTCTTTATGACTGGTAAGACCGAAGCTTCCCAATCGGATGTATCCGATGCCCGGACGAATCATATAAGCCGCATCCATCGTAGTTACCGGAATCTTATCGCGCTTTACCTTGAAGATGAGTTTATCCTTGATGCCACGGCGCACAATGGTAAGATTCACCGTTGTTCCCTTAGGACCACGAAGGCGCTTCATGATTTCCTCCTTGCTCATCTTCACGCCCGAAATGGCAGTATCGTTTACAGCCACAATGCGGTCGCCGGCAATGATTCCCACCTTCTCAGAAGGTCCGTTCGTAACCGGCTGGATAACGAGCAGCGTATCATCTACCATGTTAAACTGCACGCCAATGCCATCAAAACTACCGTTCAGCGGCTCGTTCATCGCCTTGGTTTCCTTGGCTGTAGCGTAAGAAGAATGAGGGTCGAGCTTTTCGAGCATGCCTCGGATGGCGTCCTCTACGAGCTTATTCTCATCCACACTATCCACATAGAGGTTGGTAATGGCGATTTCAGCCCTTCCCAACTTCTCTATCGGGCTGTTCTTGCCCATCTTGATACGCAACTGGGCACTGGCAGAAGTTACTGCCAGGAATGCCATGAGCGCAATAAATAGATATTTCTTCATTTTTTTAAACTTCGTTCTTCACTCTTCACTTCATTTAATCCAGCGGCTCAGAGTCTTCCTCCGGAATATCCTCTTCTATCACCAGATTTTCGATGATGAAGTTCTGGCGCTCCATCGTGTTCTTACCCATATAATATTCCAGTAGTTTCTGCACCTGATCGGTTTTATGCAACGTAACCTGCTCCAATCGCATGTCGGGACCTATGAAATGGGCGAATTCATCAGGCGAAATCTCTCCCAATCCTTTGAATCGGGTGATTTCAGGATCAGGGCCCAAATCGCGAATCGCCTGCTGGCGCTCCTCATCGCTGTAACAGTAATGCGTGATGAAATCGCTCTTTTTCTCCTTGCTTCCCAGTTTCGCATCCGCATCAGCCACCGCCTGCTTGTTCTTGATCTTGGTTCGCTTGTTGCGCACTCGGAACAATGGGGTCTGAAGCACGTAGACATGGCCCTTCTTGATGAGATCTGGGAAGAACTGAAGGAAGAAGGTGATGATGAGCAGGCGGATGTGCATTCCGTCGACATCCGCATCGGTTGCCACAATCACCTTGTTGTAACGCAATGAATCCAAGCCATCCTCTATGTCGAGAGCCGCCTGAAGCAGATTGAACTCCTCGTTCTCATAAACCACCTTCTTGGTAAGACCGAAGCTGTTGAGCGGTTTACCACGCAGAGAGAACACCGCCTGGGTATTCACATCGCGGCTCTTGGTGATGCTTCCGCTGGCAGAATCGCCCTCGGTGATGAAGATAGAACTCTCCTCCTTGCGCTCGTTCTTGGCGTCGCTGAAATGGATGCGGCAGTCGCGGAGCTTGCGGTTGTGGAGATTCGCCTTCTTGGCACGCTCACGGGCGAGTTTGGTAACGCCCGCCATCGCCTTGCGCTCGCGTTCGCTCTCCTTGATTTTATTCTCCAGAATCTCAGCTACATCCTTGTGGATATGGAGATAGTTGTCTACTTCCTTCTTCAGGAAATCGCCCACATACTTATTGATGGTTTCGCCACCATTCGGCGTCATCGTAGTACTTCCGAGCTTAATCTTGGTCTGACTCTCGAAGACCGGTTCTTCTACGTTGATGGCAATGGCAGCCACCAGTCCGTTTCGGATGTCTGCATACTCATACTTGCCGTAGAACTCCTTGATAGTCTTGGCAATATGCTCCTTGAAGGCACTCTGATGCGTACCTCCCTGGGTGGTGTGCTGACCGTTGACGAAGGAATAATACTCCTCGCCATACTGGTTAGTATGGGTGAAGGCAATCTCGATGTCCTCGCCCTTCATGTGGACGATGTCGTAGAGACCTTCGTTGGTCATATTATCGCTCAGCAAATCCTGCAGACCATGGCGGCTCAAGATGCGGCGGCCATTGTGCATGATGGTGAGTCCGGTGTTCAGATAAGTATAGTTGCGGAGCATCGTTTCCACGAAATCATCGTGGAAGGAATAGTTCTTGAAGAGTGTATTATCCGGCTCGAAGAAGATAAAGGTACCGTTCTCGTCCTCAGTATCTTCCATCGTGTCGCTCTTCAGAATACCTTTCTCAAACTTCAGATGGCGCACCTTTCCGTCGCGGTACGACTTTACCTCGAAGTGGGAACTGAGGGCATTGACCGCCTTCACACCCACACCGTTCAGACCGACACTCTTCTTGAACGCCTTGCTGTCGTACTTACCGCCGGTATTCAGCACACTTACAGCCTCAACGAGCTTGCCCTGAGGAATACCACGGCCATAGTCGCGCACGCTGACACGCAGATTGTCCTCGATATCGATTTCCAGACGGGCACCTGCGCCCATCTTGAATTCATCGATAGAGTTGTCTACCACCTCCTTCAAGAGCACATAAATACCATCTTCCGGCAGATTTCCATCTCCCAGACGGCCTATGTACATACCCGGACGGGTACGCACATGCTCCATATCGCTCAAGTGGCGGATGTTATCATCGGTATATTCTACCGGCTGCTGCTCCTGAGGGGCATTGGTAAGCTCATCAGCGGCATTCAATTCGCTGTTACCTAAGTTTTTATCTTCAGACATGATTTCCTCCTTAGTTATTCTTATTTATTTTCTTATAACATAGCAAATGATGTTGCAATATTCTGTTTATCAGACAATTGCCAACACAACAATTGCTATTTACCTGATACTCTTAATATAGCAGTTGCGGCGCTTGTGAAGGACTGGATCCAAGACGCCCCATTGTCCCTGCACGGCAGCATTATCTTCCATTTCCACCTGTGTTTCTCCCCACTCCATTCCATACTTCTGATAGATAGGAATCAGGTCGGCAAAGAGCAGCGCATTGGCACCCTTAGCACGGTATTCCGGCTGGATACCGATGAGCAGAAGGTCGACAATCTTGGTTTTATGGAACTTGATAGCGCGCAGCAGATGCCACCAGCCAAAAGGAAGCAGCCTGCCCCTATGACACTTCTGCAGAGCTCTGGAAAGGGAAGGCATCGTAATACCGATACCTATCATCTTATGATCTTCGGTAGTCCAGTCTTCTATGGCTGTTACAAAGTTCAGGTCGAGCAAAGACAGATACATCTTGATGTACTGGTCTATCTGCTTCTGTGAAAGTTCGGAATAACCATAGAGATGCTTGTATGTATCATTGATGAGGTCAAAAATCTTCTGTCCGTATCCGCCCTGATAAATATCCTTACGGGTAAGTTTGCGGACATGGAGATTGTATCTTTTCTCTATCATCGCCGCTATCTTGGAATATTTCTCCGGGATGGTATCTGGCACCATCAGTTTATACTCTACATACTTATTATCTACGGTAAAACCCTCCAGAGCCTCAATGTGCTCCGGATAATATGAATAATTATAAATGGTAGGCATGGTGCCTAGCTGGTCAAAGCCCCAGGTAAGCATGCCTTCTGGATCCATATCGGTAAAACCCAGCGGACCTACAATATCTTCCATTCCCTTCTCCTTACCGTATTTCTCTACAGCATCGAGAAGAGCTCTGGAAACCTCGCGGTCGTCAACGAAATCAATCCAGCCGAAACGGACCGACTTCCTGCCCCATTTGTTGTTTGCCTTATGATTGATAATGGCAGCGACGCGACCTGCCAGCTTGCCGTCCTTATAGGCAAGAAAATACTCTGCCTCGCAGAACTCGAACGCTGCGTTCTTGTCCTTGCTCAGAGTATTCATGTCGTCGCTGAAAAGATTAGGCACATCATATTCGTTGCCTTCGTAGAGGTCGTAATGGAAGTCGATGAACGTCTTCAAGTCCTTCTTTGTTTCGACCTTTTTAATTTCTATTAATGACATGATTTTCAAACTAGTTTGCAATATTATAAATGCAAAAGTAGCAATATTTTGGCAAATTACCAAATATTGCTACTTTTTTTGCAGTTTTTTAGGGGTTAAAATTTAATTACAGCCCCCAAACTAGCCTATATCACCCATTTAGTGGTGGTTTTGGCGGAATATCTTTACCTGATAATTTTAAGCACTGGCGGAAAACTAACACTCTCCAAGGAATCACAATAAGAAAAAGCTCGATCATCTATTCTCTCCACCACTGGCGAGAAGTGCGAAGTGTCGGATGAAACGAGAGATGGTTCATCAAATGAGTAGTGAAATTCTGAGGGTGGAGTCGATTACAGAAGACAATATGGAGTCAAATTGCTCCATGACCCGAAAATATTCCTCCTAAAGGAGTGAGTTTCTCAGATTTAATTTGTATCTTTGCCATGTCATATCAGAGTTTTGCTTGTTTTCTTTTCGCAACACTAAGATAAGTGAAAATTCTGACATGGCAAAATCCGGAGTAACTTTCTACTGCTCAGGTTCTTAAAACGTTTAATTAATAATAGTGTTGCGGAATTAATAGAATAACCAGAAATGAGATTGAAAAGACATCTACTGACAGCCGCCCTGACACTCTTTTGCCTATCGGCAGCTAACGCCCAACTGCTAAGAACAACAGTGGAGCAAGGAGAAATTGAAGGTGTGGAACATGAAGGATTCGCCCTATACAAGGGAATCCCATACGCTGAAGCACCAGTGGGCAACCTCAGATGGAAAGCCCCAGTGAGCAAGAAGCCTTGGAAGGGAGTATTCAAAGCAGATAAATGGGGAGACCGTCCACCACAGCCCATCGACCCTAACCAAAATGGTGGAGAGCTGGGCATGAGCGAGGACTGCCTATACCTCAGTGTGGAAACGCCAGCCAAGAGCAAGAATGACAAACTCCCTGTATTTGTGATGATTCATGGAGGAGCCTTTCTTACTGGCTCCTACAGTGGAACTCAGGAAAGCTTTGTCAAGGAAGGCATCATCTATTGCAGTATAGAATACCGCTTGGGAGCCTTGGGATTCATGGCACATCCAAAGCTGAGTAAGGAATCAGGCAAGAACATATCTGGTAACTATGGTATCCTTGATCAAGTGATGGCCTTAAAATGGATTCACGACAATATCGCTGCCTTCGGTGGAGACCCAGACAAGATTACAATTGCAGGAGAATCTGCCGGTGGTATCTCGGTAAGTATACTATGCGCCTCTCCCCTTGCCAAGGGACTCTTCCGAGGAGCCATCAGCGAAAGTGGTAGCTCCTTCTGGCCTGTGGGTGAAAACAGAAATGGTAACACAGCCATGCTCACTACCAAAGCGGCAGAAGCAGGTGGACTTCTCCTTCAAAAGAGACTCAAGGCTAAGAACTTGAAGCAGCTAAGAAAAGTTCCGGCTATGGACATCGTGAAGAATACCGACTTTGAGTCCTTCTGGCCGAACGTTGACGGCTACTCCATCACCGATGACCAGTATAAGCTCTATGAAAAGGGAAACTACAATGATGTAAATGTCATCATAGGAACCAACAGCGACGAAGGAAGTATGTTTAGCCGCCCTGTCAGTGTAAGTGACTATGAGAAAAGAATCCATGAGATATATGGAAGCTGGGCAGACCAGGTTCTCAGTCTCTATCCTGCCAAGACAGAGGAAGAAACCTACTTCGCTCAATCCGATATTTTCCGTGATGGCTCCTTTGCATGGGGAACGTATGCCTGGGCTAACCTGCAGAGCAAGACCGGCAAGGGCAAGGTGTATATGTATTACTTTGACCAAGACTCTGAGAACACCATCGTGAAAAGCCGCAAGGGAGGAGCCAGCCATGTGGCAGAGATGCCATTCATCTATGGCTATAAGTTTGGCTCTGGAAAGATGACCGAGACGGAGCAGCACATGGAACAAATCATGTCACGCTACTGGATCAACTTTACCAAGACTGGCAATCCAAATGGGAATAGCCTTCCTTTCTGGACTACCTACCAGGAAGGTAAACCAACGGTGATGATTATGAAGGAAGGACTGCATTTGGGTCCTGTTCAAAATCAAAAGCAAATGGACTTCTTCGAGAAGTTCTTCAAGGAAAAAAGGAAATAATACGTCAAGTTCCAAGTGGCATTTCTCCCACTTGGAACTTTTTCAGTGCCCTCCCTGGGCTAGGAGCTTCTGCCCTTTCAGGGCGTGTGGAGTTTACATGCGAAACTTGAGTAAAAACATCATAAAGGCCCAATACTATACCTAATTCTAAGCTTTCTCCGTTATTACCAGCACATGGCTTTCGTCGCTCAGTGTGGTGGCAAAAATATAAGTTTCACCACCATCCTTCAACTTCAATCGCTTGCGCAATTCTGCCACGGAAAGGGGGAAGTTACGGGTGGCGATGTTTGCCTTGGTGATTCCTGACAGATGACGCTTCAACTCCTTCTTATTAAAGGAAGAGATGGCGATAATGCGGAAGCTTCTGCCGGGGAAGGCTTCGATAGGCGCCTGGCTCACGAAAAGATGGCTGTTCTTGGAAAGCATTCTTGCATCATAGCGCCCGGAAAGAACACCGAAACAGCCGGCTTTCATCAACGACGCATTCGGCTCGTAAAGATACTGCATCTCTTCAAGCGTGGATGGGGCAATCTTGACGGAAGAAGCCTCCATATCCGACTCTTCGCAGACGAAGGACTGGGCATCATTGACACAATAAATACGGAGATTCCCGGCATGTTTTACTTCTCCAGCTGCTCCATCTGCCGATGAAGCCTCCATTTTGCCCTTATTTCGCGCAGAGAGCACTAAAAGGAGTTCCTTGCACTCATTGTTCACGGAAATGATATGAACCTCTCTTACGTGGCTTAATTCGCTTACGGCACGATGCCAGTCGAGCATCGGAGAGAGTTTGATGATGACGTAATCTGCCTTCGAAAGCATTTCTTCCTGCAAAACGGTGACATCGGGCGTGCAATCTTTCAAGGATACTACCTTGTTGCCCGCATCGTCTCTACGGGCAGGATCGATGAAGATCAGCTTAAGACCAAGGTTGGTCTTAAGTAATGACTGAGACTGGTCTTCAGTTATGCCTAAAGAATCTGATGCAGCAGCCTCTTTCTTTGAAGCAAAAGAATGCAGAACCTCTATTCCGTCTCCATTCTTCACGATGGCATTCTTCAAACCCAACCGCCCAAAGTTTTCCTTTGCTGCTTCACAGAGATGAGCCTGACGCTCCACATACATCGACTTCACGCCCAATCGGGAAGCGATGTAAGAGAAGTCTACTCCGAAGCCGCCGGTCAGGTCAACAAACCCGGTTTCTTCAGAAAAATCTCCTTTATGAGGTTCTTCTTTTATTTCATTAACATTCTCTTTTGATTCTGTTAATATCTGTTGCTTTTTGCAAGTGGCTTCATTTTTGGCGAATTCTGAATCAACTGCCCCTTTGCCCGCAAATTCGCAAATTTCAGAAAGATGAAGATTTGAGGCGTTTTCGCTCTCCTTCTCCTTTTCTTCTCCGTTTTCGGATGATGAAGGAGACAAACCGAGCAGTCGGGCAGCGAGTTCAGCCTTATAAAGTGCCGTTTGTTCTGACGAACATTGCTCCATCGAAATATGAGGGGGATAGATAATGCCATCGATGCTAGCCCAACGGGGCAGTTTCACACGAGCCATCTTTCGCCCACGAATCTGGTCGAGAGCGAAAGGCATATCTACCTCGGGATACTTGCTGCCGAGGAAAGCCAACTGGCGAACATCATCGTCCTGATGCTGGCGGATAAAATCGAGCGTTGCTTGGTTCATTATTTCTGTTGAGTGATTCGTCATTACATTACTTATTCTTAATAACCGCAAATTTACGATATTCTGATGAGATTACAAAATATTTCTCAGAATATCTGAAAATTTATGTCGGGATGCACCAAAAACAGGATGCTCTCGGCTACAA
>JAJXBQ010000249.1:0-4526 GCA_021640525.1 Segatella copri | reverse complement strand
TTTATTACCTTTGTGCCCAAATTTATAAAATTAAGGTATGAAAATAAAATTTGGATTACTCGTTCTTGCGTTCCTTTCGGCTCTGACGCCTGTTTCTGCCCAGCGCAAATTGAAGAAGGTGGAGCCCGGAGAGGCATCGAAGAACAGGTTGGCTGAAATCTATGCAGACTCGCTCTTGAAGTGCCGTCAGCGCATCGATTCCATGAAGATGGATTCGAAGGATAGCAGATATGCTCAGCTCTTCACGCCGCTCACGTTCTATCATGGTCCGGCAGCACGCATGTTGCGACTCAAGCCTCAGGGTGGGGTGAAGGATTCGCTCGGAACGATGCTCGACCAGACGCTGATGGAGGTATATCTCACGCGTCCCGACCTGGTGCGTGATACCGAGACTCATCTCAAGGAGGTGGGGGCGCCGCTGGCTGCGCAGAGCAAACCGAAGAAGAATCATCCTGATATCGTAGAGCAGGTGGCTCCGAAGGCGATTGAGGTGGATGCGGCGCCGATGGACATCGTCATCACCCGTCCTAACTTCTGGACCATAGGTGGCGATTATTATCTGCAGTTCCTGCAAAACTATGTTTCTGACAACTGGTATAAGGGTGGTGAGAGCAATTATTCGGTGCTCGGAAGAGTGACGATGTTTGCCAACTACAATAACAAGCAGAAGGTGAAATGGGATAATAAGGTGGAGATGCGCCTGGGTTATCAGACTTCGAAGGGTGATACGGTTCATACGCTGAAGACGAGCGATGATATGATTCGATACACCGGAAAACTCGGTCTGCAGGCTTCCAAGAAGTGGTATTATACCATCCAGCTGATTGGTCAGACTCAGTTTACGCATGGTTACAAGAGTAATGACAAGACGGTTTATTCCGATTTCTTCTCGCCATTCAATCTGAACCTCTCTGTCGGTATGGATTATAATGTAGACTGGTTCAATCACCGTCTGAAGGGTAGTGCCCATCTGGCTCCTCTGGCTTTCAACTGGAAGTATGTGGGCAGAGCGTCGCTGGCTACGCGGTACGGACTGGATGAGGGGAAGCATGGTATGACCGATTACGGTTCTGAGTGTACCTTCGACCTGTCGTGGCAGATAGCGGATAATATCAAGTGGAAGACCCGTCTCTGGGGATACACCACTTACAAGCGTGCTGAAATAGAGTGGGAAAACACCATTACCTTCCAGTTTAACCGCTATATTTCTACCAACATCTTCCTCTATCCGCGTTTCGACGATGGTGTGAAGCGCAAGGACGACCAGAGCTACTGGCAGTTTAAGGAATTCATGTCAGTAGGTTTCTCTTATTCGTTCTAGGATAAGGTGTTGGCAGTAAACACAATAAAGGCTCGTTCCTGTTGAGGAGCGAGCCTTTGTTGTATCTGTTAGAATCTGAAGCAAACCTCGGCATCTGCCATGGAGTAATTATGCTTTGCGAGTGTCTTGTCGTTGATGAGCGCATACTCGGTAAGGATAGAGATTCGCTTGCCGATGTGGAAGTTCAAACCTGCCTCATACTGGGTTCTCTGCATGTTGCTCTTGCCGTTAGGCTGATACATGTCGTAACGCGCCTTCACGTCGATACGGCTGTTCTTTGGCAGCTGAGCCAATGGGGCGATAACCAATCCATATACACCCTGTGCCTTGTCGCCGATTTTTGCATTCAGATTGCAGTCCTTGGCGTTGGCATCGTTGAAGTTGGTGATGCTCTTGGCAAAAGCCTTGCCAGTAGAGTGGATATACTCAGAACGTACGGTCCAGCCGTCTTTCTTGTATTCGAAGGAGAAGGCGTAGCGGTTCTGGCTGAGCTTGCGAACGCCAGAGCGTTTCTGAATGTCGGCAGTATAGGAGGCATCATGCTCGTCGGTCCATGTTCCCTTTCTTGCATAAGAACCGGTCCATCCGAAGGCACCGATGCGCATGCCGCTTACTGGCATTACCCATACACCTCCGATGATGTTCTTCTGCTGGTCAACGTCCTTGGTATTGGTTCCCTGTCCGTTGAATACACCAATCTGATAGTGCAGCAGGTTTCTGCCATTGGCATTCTTGAGGAAATCACCCTGGAACTGAAGACCGATGTCACGACCGTTGGATGCGTGTTCTCCGGCACGGTCGCTGAAACCAGCCAGCTTGCTCACGTTCTGTGAATATCCCATGAAGCCCTGGTCGATAGGGTGCATCGGATTCTCAAAGGTGAATGGGTTCTTAAACTGACCGATTTTCACCTTGAAGTATTCATATTTCTGCCACTCAGCAAACAGATCCACCATTCTCGGACTGGAACCGAGAGTAGAGGTGTTGCCGTTGAACTGAATCTGAGTCTTCCAGTAGAAGTCGCCTGCTATGCGACCTTCGAGAGAGATACGCGCCATACGGATGTTGAATGAGTTGGATTCAGCATCTTTCTGTCCGCTGTACTGATACTGGGTCATTCCATACCCCGACAATTTCACGTTGCTCAACCATGATGGTATTTCGATGGTCTGCTTCTGCTGGGCGCTGGCTGAGACCGAAGCTGCAGCCATGAGCGCCATGATGATGGTTTTCTTCATCTTGTTTCTATTTTGATTTCTAGGTTTATCTCTTTTCGAGCAATACCACGTTCTCTACGTGAGGGGTATGAGGGAACATATCCACCGGCTGTACGGCTGCTACCTTATACTGGGCATCCATCAGCTGCAGGTCGCGTGCCTGGGTAGCCGGGTTGCAGCTTACGTATACGATGCGCTTTGGTGCTGCATTCAGGATGACGTTTATTACGTCTGGGTGCATTCCGGCACGTGGTGGGTCGGTGATGATGACGTCAGGTCGACCGTGCTGCGCGATGAAATCGTTGGTCAGGATATCCTTCATGTCGCCTGCATAGAAGAGGGTGTTCTCGATGTTGTTCACCTGAGAATTCACCTTGGCATCCTCTATGGCCTCTGGCACGTACTCGATACCGATTACCTTTTTTGCCTTGTGAGCCACGAAGTTGGCGATGGTTCCGGTGCCGGTATAGAGGTCGTAAACCAGCTCATCTCCGGTAAGGTTGGCAAACTCGCGGGCCACGCAGTAGAGGTGGTAAGCCTGCTCGGTATTGGTCTGGTAGAAACTCTTCGGACCCACCTTGAACTTCAGGTCTTCCATCAGTTCGTAGATATGGTCGTTGCCCTTGAAGAGGCTGAGTTCCAGGTCGTTGATGGTATCGTTGCCCTTCTGGTTGTCTACATACATGAGCGATGTTATCTGAGGAAACTTGTCAGCCACCTGCTGCATCAGCTCCAATGCTCTCTGCTCATCGCCCTCCTCATCGTAGTGGAACTGGAAGACGAGCATCCACTCTCCAGTGTTCGAATTGCGGATCATCATGTTGCGGAGCAAACCATGCTGCTCACGCAGGTCGTAGAAGGTATAGTCGTGAGAATCAGCGTATTCGAATACAAAGTTGCGGATTTCGTTGCAGAGGTCATCCATCAGCCAGCACTTCTTGATAGGATAAATCTTGTCGAAGGCTCCGGTGATATGGAAACCGATGGCGTTCTGGGCGTGGCGCTCCTTGAGCGATGTTACGGTATCATCCTCTTTCTGTGGGAGCTGAGCCAGTTCCTCGGCGGTGAACCATCGCTTGTTGCTGCATCCGAACTCAATCTTGTTGCGGTACTCCTGGGTCTTCACGCTGCCCATGATAGGGCGGAATTCAGGGAGTTCAATCTTTCCGATGCGGGTAAGCTGGTCTTCTACCTGCTTCTGCTTAGCCTTGATCTGCTCCTCGTAAGGCAGGTTCTGCCATTTGCATCCGCCGCAGATACCGAAGTGCTCGCACATAGGCTCCTGGCGCACCTCGCTCTTCTTGATGAAGCGAACCACCTTGGCTTCGCAGTACTTATGTTTCTTCTTTACTACCTGCAAGTCGACAACATCGCCTGGCACACAGAATGGTACGAAGACGACCTGATCGTCTACTCGTGTGATGCACTTACCCTCGGCTGCTACTGCCTCGATGGTGATGTTCTCTAACAGAGGTAATGGTTTACGTTTTCTTGCCATAATAATGTTTTGTATTTTTTATGGGTGCAAAGATACTGCAATTTTATGAGAAATGCAAGAGTTGTCCCGAATTATTTGCTTTTAAAGGTAAAAAGGCGTTTAAAGGTAAAAAAGTAAAAAGGTAAAAAAGTAAAAAGATTGTGAGGCGATAACAAAAGTAACAGAAGTAACAGGTAATATTCGGTGGTTGTAAAGGGATGAAATGTGAATGTGAATGTGAATTTGAAATGTAAGTGAAGAAAACGGACTGTCATGTGTATCCTTTTGTCAAGGCTGTTTATTGATGATTTTTGATAGTATATATTTTAATTGTACGTACGCGCGTACCTTATTATATTGGAATTAAATGATATAATATCATTACATGCATTCTTTTTTCTTTGCTTTTTCTGGTTGTCGCATCATTGAAGTTTTCTTTTTCACTTTTCTCTTTTTCATTTGGGCATTGCCTTCTGCTTTTCCGTTTCCGAATGTATAAACTCTTTTTTCG
>JAJXBQ010000248.1:0-4535 GCA_021640525.1 Segatella copri | reverse complement strand
CTATCAGCCTAATTAAGAAGTTTTAACGAGATATTGGCTTATTTTATACCAATATCTCGCATTTTTCTTACATTTTGCCCCTTGAACATCGTGTTTAAGCCATTTTTATTTCAACTTACCCAAAGCTTCTTTGATGCGCTTGATAGCTTCAACGATGTTCTCGTCGCTTGTTGCATAGCTCATGCGGAAACAGTCTGGATCACCGAATGCGTCACCACCTACGGTGGCTACATGTGCTTCCTCGAGAAGGTACATGGCAAAATCGGTTGAGTTGTTGATGGTCTTCACACCATTGCTCTTGCCAAAGTAGCTGTTGCACTTAGGGAAGAGATAGAAGGCACCCTGTGGCATGTTTACCTCAAGGCCTGGAACCTCTTTAGCCAGCTTTACAATCAGGTTGCGTCGGCGCTCGAAAGCTACGCGCATTTCCTCTACTGCACTCTGGTCGAGTGTGTAGGCTGCTTCTGCTGCCTTCTGGCTTACAGAACATGTACCGCTGGTATACTGTCCCTGGAGCTTGTTGCAACCCTTGATGATCCATTCCGGACCAGCCAGGAAACCGATTCTCCATCCTGTCATGGCGTAAGCCTTAGATACACCATTGGCAATGATAACCTGCTCCTTCATGCCCGGTTCCTGAGCAATGCTGTGGTGCTTGCCGATATAGTTGATGTGTTCGTAGATTTCATCTGCCAACACAAATACTTCAGGATGCTTCTTGAGTACCTCTGCCAGTGCAGCCAGTTCTTCCTTAGAGTATACGCTACCAGTAGGGTTGCTTGGAGAACAGAGAATGAGCATCTTGGTCTTCTCTGTAATGGCATTCTCCAACTGCTCTGCTGTCATCTTAAAGTCCTGGTCGAAACCGGCATTCACAATGACCGGAGTACCTCCTGCCAATTTCACCATCTGTGGATAACTTACCCAATATGGTGCAGGAATGATAACCTCGTCGCCTGGATTTACGAGTGCCAATACTGCGTTGCAGACGCACTGCTTACCACCTGTACCAACGATTACTTCATTGGTAGTGTACTCCAAACCGTTCTCGTTCTTTAATTTGGCTACAATTGCTTTTCGCAAGTCAGGATAACCTGGTACTGGTGAATAACGGGAATAGTTCTCGTCAATAGCCTTCTTTGCTGCCTGTTTGATATTGTCAGGAGTGTTGAAGTCTGGTTCACCTACGCTCATGTTGATTACATCAATACCTTGAGCTTTCATTTCACTACTCTTCTGTGACATCGCCAGCGTTGCTGAAGGTGCCAATCTGTTTAAACGATCAGATAATTGTGCCATAATTTTATTCTTATATTTGTTTATCGTGTGCAAAAGTAAGCAAATTATTTCTTTTTCGGAAGAAAATTGAGCATTATTTCATGTTTTGTATTGAAATAATAACATAATTTTATTATCCGAGGTGCAAAGTATGCCCCATGCGGTCTCTCTTGGTCTTGAGATAGCGCTCATTGTACTTGTTTGGTACAACTTCGATAGGTACATTTTCTACGATTTCCAAACCGTATGCTTCGAGACCTACGCGCTTTACCGGATTGTTGGTGAGCAGACGCATTTTGTGTACACCGAGATGACGGAGCATCTGTGCACCGCAACCATAGTCGCGCTCGTCTGGCTTGAAACCGAGATGGGTATTGGCGTCAACAGTATCATAGCCTTCTTCCTGTAGTTTGTAGGCTGCAATCTTGTTCATCAGACCGATGCCGCGTCCTTCCTGCTGCATGTAGACAACAACTCCCTTTCCTGCCTCGTCTATCATTTGCATGGCCTTGTGGAGCTGCTGACCGCAGTCGCAACGCTTGCTGCCCAGAATGTCGCCAGTAGCGCAAGAAGAGTGAACACGGACCAGGATAGGTTCGTCTTCTTTCCATTCTCCCTTGATGAGTGCCATGTGTTCCAGCCCATTGCTAGACTGACGGAACGGAATAAGGCGGAAGTGTCCGTATTCTGTAGGCATGTCTACCTCTTCGCCCACTTCGATGAGTGATTCTTTCTTGAGTCGGTATTCTATCATGTCTTTAATAGAAATAACCTTGAGGTTCCATTCCTGTGCCATCTTCATCAGTTCAGGCAGACGTGCCATGGTACCATCTTCATTCATGATTTCCATAAGTGCGCCTGCTGGATAGAGGCCTGCCATTTTACAAAGATCGATGGCTGCTTCTGTGTGTCCGCTTCTTCTTAACACTCCGTTATCTTGTGCGTAGAGCGGATTGATGTGCCCCGGTCTGCCGAAAGTCTGTGGGGTAGAATTCGGGTCGGCAAGTGCTTTGATGGTTTCGGCACGGTCGTGTGCAGAAACACCGGTAGAGCAGCCTTCCAGTTTGTCTACGGTTATGGTGAATGGTGTTCCCAATACAGAAGTGTTCTCTGAAACCTGATGAGGCAAGTCGAGTTCATCGCAGCGGCTCAGGGTGATAGGGGCACAGAGTACACCTCTTGCGTGTTTCAGCATGAAGTTTACTTTTTCTGCGTCTATCTTCTCTGCGGCAATGATGAGGTCGCCTTCGTTTTCGCGGTCTTCGTCATCAACAACAATGACGAACTTTCCTTCCTTGAAGTCTTTTACTGCATCTTCGATGCTATTTAATTTGATTTCTGACATGTTTGATACCTTATTATATAGTTACATTTTACTTTTTCTGTTCTCTAATCCGCTGGATGATGTCCGTATTGGTCTGACTGATGACCTTGAGGTCACGGAACAAGCGCAGTCGGAATCGCCACATTCTCAAGTATAGCAGTGTGCCCACTGGGAAAATGATGGCTGCAATGATGTTGAGCCATTTCCGCTCGAATGGGCGTGTATGTGCCTTGACAGAAAGAACCGGATATTGGTTCATGTCGTGCAGGATATACTTGTTGGCGGTGTTGGTCAAATCTTCTATTACCTCTTCCAATTCTGCATTGATTCTTTCTATCTCATGATCAGGCTCGTATTTGAAGAATACATTGATGACGTTTGGAAGATGAACCAGTTTGTGTTCCTTATTATATAAGGTGATGTCTTGGTTTATTCTTTCCAGTTTCTCTGCATCCGCCTGATAGTCCGGGTCGGTGATGATGACTTCCTTGCCGAAGTAATGGCGTTTCTGTCGTAAACCGAGCAGTTTCATGAAGAACTCTTTGTAAACATCCATATTGAATACGGAAGAGTCATTGGTTGCCTTGTAGGTTACGAAGATAGCCAAAGGCGTCAATACTGCCGGTGCAAGACCTTTACCGAACCAGATGGCCCACATTCCGCTTCTTGACATTCTGTATCCTGTATTGTCGAGGATAAAGAAGACGATGAATACAAGTACGGAGATGACGACAGGGAAACCTAGTCCTCCCTTTCGGATGATGGCTCCTAATGGCGCTCCGATAAAGAAGAAGATGAGACACGAAAGGGCTAGGGTGAACTTGTTGATAGCCTCAATCTTGTGCTGTCTTATCATGTAGTCAGCATCGTTCGTTGACATCGATTTGAAATCGAGGTCAGAAAGCTCCTGTTGTACGGTAGACTGTGCCTGGTTTACCGCCATGAGCTTCTTGTCTTGTGGCAACTTATTATATAAGGTGTCGAAATTGAGTTTTTCGCCCTTCTTGATTTCTTTGAGTGAATCATTTTTGTTGATGCGCTGTGCACCTCCATAGAATCTCACGTTGGCTTCATTCAGGTAGATTCTTCCGATTGAATCATATAATTGGTTGAGCGAATCGATGTCGTGGTTGATTTTCTCCAGACTTTTACCCTTCGCATTTCCTGAAAGCGAAGCTGCATCGGTCATGCTGAAGTCTCCATCAAAGTCGAGAATGATTTTTTTGGAAACGAAAGTCTCTCGTCTGTATGGTACGGCAGCAGTATTGGCAAGTGCACTGCTTTGCATGTTCTCAAACCATTCTCCGCTGTAGAGGCTCAGAACAAGATGCTTCTTCTCTGCAGTACTCTGAAGCATGCCAGAGTCTGCCAATATGATTGCGGCATCTTCATAGCTGTCGGTCATGCGGTAAATCATGATGCCGTAAAGCTTTCCGGTTTTCAAATCCTTCTTCTGCACATAAAGGTTGCAGTTTGGAATACCATCATAGAAGATTCCTTCAGGAATTTCCAGTTCCGGGCTTTTCTGTTTCATGGAAATCAGAAGTTGTGCCAGTTTCATGTTCGACTTAGGTCCCACATTGTTCTGGAAATAGAATGAGCCAAACATGATGATGATGGTGATGACGATGAGTGAGCGGAAAGCTTGCATCAGTGAAATGCCGGCAGCCTTGATGGCTGTAAGTTCCGAACTCTCGCCGAGATTACCGAACGTCATGAGTGAAGACAGGAGAATAGCCAATGGCAGAGCCTGCGGTACGAGCATCAGGCCCATGTACCAGAAGAATTGAGCCATCACGTCCATCGTGAGTCCCTTACCGATGAGATCATCAATATATCTCCATAAGAACTGCATCATCAGCACAAACTGGCAGATGAAGAAAGTTCCCATGAAAAGGAGACCAAACTGCTTGGCAATAAATATGTCTAATTT
>JAJXBQ010000247.1:0-4561 GCA_021640525.1 Segatella copri | reverse complement strand
ATTTAAGACTATGTCAAAAGAAAAAGAAATCAATATAGAGGACGGAAACGTTCAGGAGACTGTTCAGAATGAAAATAATGAGCAGACAACTCAAAATGAAAATACTGAGGAAAATCAGAATACTGACAACAAGGCAGAAGAAGGTGACAACAATACAGACGCTGCTGACAAGAAGGCAGAAGAGGTTGATCCTTTAACAAAAGCACAGCAAGAGGTAGAGGAACTGAAGAAACAGTTACTCTATAAGACTGCTGAGTTTGAGAATTACCGCAAGCGTACCCTCAAAGAGAAAGCAGAACTGATTTTGAATGGCGGCGAGAAGACCGTAGCTGCTATTCTGCCTGTTCTCGACGACTTTGAGCGTGCCATCGCTGACAAGAGCGAAGACCCTAAGGCTATCAAGGAAGGTGTTCAGATGATTTTCAACAAGTTCGTAAAGACACTCGAAGGTCTTGGCGTAAAGAAGATTGAAACCAACGACAAGGATTTCGATGTAGATTTCCACGAGGCTATTGCTATGGTTCCGGGAATGGGCGATGACAAGAAGGGAAAGATCATTGACTGCGTCCAGACAGGTTATACGATGAACGACAAGGTGATTCGCCATGCCAAGGTAGCTGTAGGTCAGTAAGAAAGAAATATCAAGAATTATTTTTCAAAATCCAGAACATTCTATTAGAATTCTGTAAGAAAATTCAATATTTGAAATAAGCAAATGGCTAAGAGAGACTATTATGAGGTGCTGGGCGTAGACAAGTCGGCATCAGAAGACGAAATAAAGAAGGCGTATCGAAAGATTGCCATCAAGTATCATCCAGACCGCAACCCTGGCAACAAAGAGGCGGAAGAGAAATTCAAGGAAGCTGCCGAAGCTTACGAAGTTCTCCACGATGCCCAGAAGCGCCAGCAGTATGACCAGTTTGGTTTCGACGGCCCACAAGGTGGATTCGGCGGATTCGGCGGTGGTGCCAGCATGGACATGAACGACATTTTCTCTATGTTTGGAGATATCTTTGGCGGACACGGCGGTTTCAGCGGCTTTGGTGGCGGCGGTTTCGGCGGCGGCTCACAGAAGCGAGTTTACCAGGGTGGCGACCTTCGCGTAAGAGTAAAACTGACTCTCCAAGAGGCAGCAACAGGCGTTACCAAGCGCTTCAAGATTCGCAAGGATGTAACTTGCTCTGCATGTCACGGAACAGGTTGCGAAGGTGGTGCCCAGCCAGAAACATGTCCGGAATGCCATGGAAGCGGCTATGTCTTAAAGACGGTGCGCAGCATGTTCGGCATGATGCAAACCCAGGCTGCCTGTACAAAGTGTGGCGGTGAGGGAACTATCATCAAGAACAAATGTAAGGAATGCGGTGGCGACGGAATCGTGAAGGGCGAGGAACTCGTAGAAATCAATATCCCTGCAGGTGTCGACAACGATATGGTTGTTACCGTTGAAGGAAAGGGTAACCAAGGCAAGCACAATGGTCTCTACGGAAACCTACAGGTAATGGTAAGCGTAGAAAAGAACGATGATTTCGAGCGTGTTGGTCAGGACTTATACCATAATCTTGTTCTTGACTTTGCAACTGCCACTTTGGGTGGCGAGGTAGAAGTCCCTACCTTGGATGGTAAGACGAAGATCAAAATAGAACCAGGCACACAACCAGGCAAACAGATCCGTTTGCGTGGCAAAGGTATGCCGGCTATTCAGGGATATGGTTATGGCCGTGGTGATATTATCGTCAATATTACCGTTTTCATCCCTACCTCTCTGACCAAAGAAGAAAAGGATCTTGTTGTGAAATTCAAGGAATGCGATAATTTCAAAGCAGATAATGCAGAGAAGAAATCTCTCTTTGAAAGTTTCAAGAATCTCTTTAAAAAATAAACAGTAAAGAGCAATCCCCGAAGAGGGCGAACTATCTTCGAAAGAACGGTTCGCTCTTTTCGGGGATTATCTGTATATATAATAAGGTATAACATATAACATGAATTATCAAGAAACTGTTGAATATCTTTTCACCAGCACGCCGGTTTTTGAAAAGATTGGAGCCAAGGCATACAAACCTGGGCTTGATACGATGTATAAAATGGATGAACACTTCGGACATCCTCATAACCAATATAAATGTATCCACATTGCAGGAACCAACGGAAAAGGTTCATCATCCCATACCCTTGCTGCAATCCTGCAGAGCCAGGGCTATAAGGTCGGCCTGTTCACATCTCCACATCTTGTAGATTTCAGAGAACGCATTCGCGTAAATGGTGAAATGGTAAGCGAAGAGTATGTAATCGACTTTGTAGAAAACAACCGGAAATTCTTCGAACCGCTACATCCATCGTTCTTTGAACTGACCACCATGATGGCATTTCAGTATTTTGCAGAACAAAAGGTAGACTTTGCCGTCATCGAAGTTGGATTGGGAGGAAGACTGGATAGTACCAACATCATCACTCCTATCCTATCCGTTATCACGAACATCAGTTTTGACCACACCCAATTCCTCGGGAATACACTCGGCGAGATTGCAGGCGAAAAGGCGGGTATCATCAAGCCACAGATTCCTGTCGTTATTGGTGAATGGAACGAAGAGACCCAACCTGTGTTCATCAAGAAAGCCCATGAGCAGAATTCTCCTATCCATTTTGCACATGCAACTGACGCAGACATGAACTTTGAACTGAAAGGCAACTATCAGAAAAAGAACTTCTGCACCATATCCACAGCCGTAGAATGCCTGAAGGAAGAAGGAATAGAAATCAAAGATGAAAGCATAAAGAACGGTTTCGAACATGTATGCGAGCTGACAGGCTTACGTGGCAGATGGGAAAAACTCAACGAGCACCCTCTCACCATCTGTGATACGGGACATAACCTTGCCGGATGGGAGTATCTGGAACCTCAGATTGCATCCATCAAAGCCGATACGAAACATATTGTCTTCGGAATGGTTGACGACAAAGATGTAGAGCATGTAATGGGACTATTAGAAAAGTTGCCAAAAGAAAGCACGATTTTCTATTGGACACAGCCATCAACAAAAAGAGCGATACCGGTAGACAAATTATACGGATACGCACAAAAGCACGGCTTGAACGGAACATGCTATCAAACTATCTCACAAGCATTTAACGCAGCAAATGCAAACGCAAAAAAAGATGATTTTATCTTTATTGGCGGATCAAGTTACGTCGTTGCCGATTTGCTATCAGAATCATTTTAGGATTTTTTAAATCAAAAAGTTCATAAAATATTTGTAATACTCATTTTTTTTTAGTTACTTTGCAGTACATTACTTAAACCAAAGTAAGGTAACTAAAAAAAGTGAGATATTATGAATACAGAACCAGCAAATAAGTGTGGTTTGAAAAGAGAAGATTTTCAGACCACAGTGAATGGCAAGAAGACTGATCTCTTCGTGTTAAGAAACAAGCAAGGCAACGAAGTTGCAGTGACTAACTATGGTGGAGCAGTCGTAGCCATCATGATGCCTGACAAGGATGGCAACTATGCCAACCTCATCCAGGGTCATGACAACATACAGGACGTCATCAACTCACCAGAGCCATTCTTGAGTGTGCTCATCGGTCGTTATGGCAACCGTATTAAAGAAGGCAAGTTCATACTTCACGGCAAGGAGTATCACTTGGCATGCAACGATGGTCCCAACCACCTGCATGGTGGACCTACAGGTTTTCACACCAAGGTTTGGGATGCAACCCGCATGAGTGATAGCGCTGTCGTATTGAAATACACGAGCCCTTATGGTGAAGAAGGCTTCACTGGTGAGTTGACAGTTTGGGTAGCTTACACATTGACCGACGACAATGAGTTCGTTATCAAGTATCAGGCTACAACCAACAAGACAACCATCTGCAACCTGACACATCACGCTTTCTTCTCAATCCAGGGTATTGCTAATCCTACCCCAACAGTTGACAATATCATCTGTGAGGTAAACGCAAACTACTATCTCCCTATCGATGAGTATTCTATCCCTACAGGTGAGATTTTGAAGGTTGAGGGCACACCATTCGATTTCCGTACACCAAAGCCTATTGGTCAGGACATCAATGCAGACAACGAGCAGATCAAGAATGGTCAGGGCTATGACCACAACTATGTATTGAACAAGACAGAAGAAGGTGAGTTGAGTTTCGCTGCCCGTATAAAAGACCCTGTAAGCTGCCGTACCATGGAGGTTTATACCACAGAACCAGGTTTGCAGATGTACACAGGTAATTTCCTTGCAGGTATCTCAGGACAGTTTGGTGCAACATTCCCACGTCGCAGTGCAGTCTGCTTCGAGGCACAGAAGTTCCCAGACACTCCAAATCACACCTATTTCCCAAGTTGCAGATTAAATCCGGGTGAAACATACACCCAGAAGACAATCTATAAGTTTGGAATTGACAAATAAATCAGAATTAATCATGGAGCAAGTACTCTAAACAGCACTTGCTCCATTTTCGCGCTTGAATGACAAAATCTATCCAGCGCGACAACAATCTTAAAGAGAAGTCTTAACGTCTTTAAAGAAGAAACAACCTCTTAGAAGAAAAGAGT
>JAJXBQ010000021.1:0-21467 GCA_021640525.1 Segatella copri | reverse complement strand
AGTGGGAATGAAAGTTAAGAACAAGCCTTGACACAGTTTAAATTACACCCCCCGATTAAGGGATAAACTTTCTCCTATGTTAATTGAAATTATTCTTGTTCTGATAAGAAAAAGTTTTGATGCCTAATTACTTCTTCGTTCAGCGTCTTTATGCGGAACTTTCTTCTGGGAGTATAGTTTATTCATATAGAATTAAAGTGTTTTCTATATGCTTATAACAAATAATAAGCGGCATTCCTTGGATATGAATGCCGCTTATCATATAATTCGATATTTTTCTGAGTCATCTATGAAAGATTTGTCTTCTCGTTTTTCACAATCTTTCGGCCTTCTCTTATTTCAGATATTCTCCGAAATCTGTCAATCTCATGTCACCCTTCTTCAGGAAGGTATCGTGCATGGCGAGGGCAGCACGCATGCTCTGTGGCTCGTGGCCCTTCTCGGCAAACTTCAGATACTCACGAAGCATAGGGCGGTAATCTGGATGGGCACAGTTCTCGATAATCTCTTTGGCACGGCGCAATGGGCCTTTGCCACGGAGATCGGCTACTCCCTGCTCGGTAACGATAACATCCACATCGTGCTCGGTGCTGTCCACGTGACTGCACATCGGAACAATGGCTGAGATGCAGCCGTTCTTGGTGGTACTCTGCGTGGTGAAGATAGAGATGTAACCATTGCGCTCGTAATCGCAGGAACCGCCGATACCATTCATCAGCTTGCTGCCGCAGATATGGCTGGAGTTCTCGTTGCCGTAGATATCGCACTCAATGGCGGTGTTCATGGCGATGACACCCAGACGGCGAATGACCTCAGGAGAGTTTGAAATCTCGCTCTGGCGGATGGTGAGATGCTTCTTGAAGTAATCAATATCATCATACACCTCTTTCAATGTATCGTTTGTTACGGTGAGCGAAGAGCAGGAAGCATCCTTGATTCTTCCCTCGCGCATGTATTTTACCACGGCATCCTGAACCACCTCGGTATAAACGCTGAATACCGGCACGTTAGGGTTCTGTCCCAATGCCTCAAGAACGGCATTGGAAGTTACGCCCACTCCGCTCTGCAAAGGCAGGAACTGAGGAGGAATATGTCCCTTCTTCAGGTCGCTGACCAGGAAATCGGCAACGTTGTGTCCCATCTGTTCTGTTACAGGATCGAGTGGTTTGAAGGCACGTGCCTCCTCCGGAATGTTGCATTCCACCACACCCACAATCTTATGTGCATCAATCTCCACATACTCCTTACCTATTCTATCGCCCACATTCAAGATTGGGATAGGTGTGCGGAATGGGCATTCTGCTATCTCATATACATCGTGAAGATAACGGGAAGCTGGACTGTGGAAGGTATTCTTCTCGATGAGCACCTTCTTGGCAAGGCGGACGATGGTAGGAACGATGCCGCCGGCAGAGGTAAGGAATGCCTTGCAGGTAGTTTCGCCTTCTTCCAAATCAGAAACTTCGATGATGGCAAGGTCTATTTCGCCATAGAAACCACGGCGCAGACGCTCAGCCATGTGGCCGAGGTGCATATCCTCATAATCAATCTCGCCCAGGTTGGTATGAGTTCTAAAGTCCTTGTTGGTAGAAAATGGCGCACGGAACTTGATGGCATGGGCTGCTGCCATGTCACCTTCGATACTCTGCGAGGTAGAAGCACCCGTGAGGATGCCCACCTGGAAAGGTCTGCCCGCCTCGTGCTCAGCCACGGCTCTCTTGGAGAGTTCGCGGAAGGTTGCCTTAGGCACGCCGTTTGGTGTGAAACCACTCAATCCGATTGTATCTTGATCGTTAATCATCGCTGCCGCTTCGGCAGCACTCAATCTTGTATATGCCATTTTCTTCTAACTTAATACTCATTAGCGGAACTTATAGCCGCCTTCTTGATAATTGATAACTGTTTGCGGCTGCAAAGTTACACATTATTTTCGATATACGCTAATAATTTGATAATTTTATGCAATTAATTGGCAAAAAACTTACAAATAGTGAATAGATATACAGAAACTGCTTACTTTATGCAAAAAGATAGCCGAAAGTTTGGATGACATTGCCCTATAAGCGTGAAACTCTTTACTTTCCCCTTTTGGGGAATTGTATAGCCATTATTAGCTTATATCTGTTTGCGATATAGTCCGTTTGGACTTCAATATTATAGACGAAACAACCGCAACAATTAAAACAAAAACAGCAATTCCGATAAATGATATATGTAAACCATAATGTTTCCCTACGAATCCGATTAGTACTGGACCGAGGAGTATCCCCGAATATCCAAGGGCATTAATGAAACTGATAATGTTGTGTACAGCCATTCCTTTGATATGTGCCGCAAAGGAAACCAATTGAGGAACAACATTGGCGGCACCGCAGCCGACAATCACAAAGCCAGCGACAGCAGCAACGGAACTATCAACTAATACTACAACCATGAAACCGATAGCAATGAGTAATGCTCCTCCGGCCACAACAAACCTTTGTCCCAATCGATTTACGGTTTTGTCTCCACAGAGCCTCATAATGGTCATTGAAACAGCAAATGCCGTATAGAAGAAACCTGCCATGGACATGTCAACGCCACGCTCTTGACTGACAAATATTGCCGACCAGCCCATCACAGCACCCTCCGAGGCATACATGATAAAGCACAACAATCCAACCACGATAACCATAGGAGGAATATACAATTTATTTTTTCTTGGCTTCTCAACAGGTACGTCAGACAACACAAATTCTTCTTTCGGCAACAAATCCCTACATCCGAATACCAGCGCCAGCAATATGAATATTATACAAATAACAACAGCCCATTTAGGCATGAGTCCTAAAGTAAACAGCACGCTCATCGCTCCGGCACCAATCAGTGTACCCAACGAATAGCCACCATGAAAACCAGACATAAAATGCTGTCCCGTCATGCGCTCGACGGTAACACCATTCATGTTTGCCGCAACATCAATGGTGATGGTGCAACCTCCGAAAACCATAAGCATCACGCTTGTCAGCCATATATTTATAAGCAGACTTATGGCTAACAATGCGAAAGCCATCAGCAATCCCGATACATAAACCACCTTCTTTGCGCCAAAATGATTTACAAGAAAGCCGGAAAGCGGAAGTGCACAGATAGAGCCAAAGCCACTGCACAGCATAAGTAACCCAAGAGTACCCTCGTCTATTGCAAACGCTCTCTTGACGTATGGTACAAGCGGTGCCCACGCAGCCTCGAGAACCCCTATTATCATAAAGGCAACACGATTGGCGACAAGCAAATGTTTATGTTGATTATGAAGTATATTCATTTTAATTGATCATTAAGATATATTGCGATGTCATATCAAGCAGGCAATCATTTTTTGCCTGTTTGATATTCCTTGATTCGTAGTTATTTCGGGAATAGCCTGTTTATAATTTAAGTCTTTTTACTCCTGCTACATCCGATTTATTGGTTACTTCAAAGATACTGATGGCATAACCTCCTCCTGAAGCAGCTCTTAATTTTAAAACAGATTTCGAAGTAACTGTTCCTTTATGGATGGTATAAGCCTGTGGATTCGTTTTGTAGTCGGCATCGGGTGCATCGGCATACACGGTGGCTACATAGGTTTTATCAGCATCGAGAAAGTTTAACTTCAATACGGATTGATGCCCTTTTTCTCCACTCGTACATCCAACAAACCAATTGTTTGTGTCCTTAGCTTTACGGGCTACCGTAATGTATTGTCCAGGTTCCGCCTCAAGGTATTTAGAATCATCCCAATCGATTGCCACATCTTTGATGAATTGAAACGCATCCATATAACGCTCATAATGTTCCGGCAAATCTGCCGCCATTTGTAATGGACTGTACATTGTGACATATAAGGCAAGTTGACGTGCCAATGTGGAGTTGACGTGTGAACGATTGGGAGCCCATGTACTGAGGTCCATTACGAAAATACCTGGCGTATAGTCCATCGGGCCTCCCTGAAGACGTGTGAACGGCAAAATGGTTGTATGGAAAGGTTTATTACCTCCAAAGGCTTCATATTCTGTGCCGCGAGCGGATTCATTGCTTATCAAGTTGGGATAAGTGCGACATAATCCGGTCGGACGTACTGCCTCATGCGCATTGACCATGAGATGATGCTTGGCAGCTTGCTTAATGGCATAAAGATAATGGTTTACCATCCATTGGCCATAATGGTATTCGCCAGCAGGTTGTATATATCCAACGTATCCACTCTTCACCGCATTATAACCGTATTTGTTCATAAGACTATACGCCTCTTCCATATGGCGCTCATAGTTGCGCACAGATGAAGATGTTTCGTGATACATCATCAGTTTAACATTCTTATTGTGTGCATACTCATTCAACCCCGGTAGGTCAAAATCCGGATAAGGAGTCATAAAGTCAAAGACATAGTCTTTCATTTTCCCGAACCAATCCTCCCATCCGATGTTCCAGCCTTCTACCAATACCTGATCGAAACCGTGGGTTGCGGCAAAGTCTATATATTTTTTCACATTTTGAGTGTTGGCAGGATGTTGTCCGTTCGGTTTTGCTTTTGAATAGTCCGTCTCACCCAGTTTAACGGAAGGGTAATCCCATGTATAAGCCCAAGGGCGGTTTCCGGCAATCATTTCCCACCATACACCGATATATTTCACTGGTTTGATCCAAGAAGTATCCTCCAATTTGCATGGCTCGTTCAAATTCAGGATAAGCTTTGAAGATAAGATGTCACGAGCATCATCGCTGACCATAATCGTTCGCCAAGGACTATGGCAAGGCGCTTGCAGTCTTCCTTTGTTCCCCTGTGCATCGGGTGTTAACCAGGATTCGAAAACCAAGTTCTTATCATCCAGGTTTAGATGCATGCATGAATAATCGACTAAAGCAGCCTCGTGCAGGTTAATATAAAGCCCATCATCAGTCTTCATTTGTAAAGAGGTCTGTACCCCCGTATCAGAGAATTTTGTTTGTGATAAGTTGTCCGTATAGGCCTCTGGCATTAACCTACGAATTTCTGACAAGCGGCTTTCTGTATAGTCATATTCTTGTGTGTCGTAATCTCCAGGAATCCACCAGGCTGTATGATTACCCGTCATAGCAAATTGGGTATGTTCTTCTTTGACAATGAAATAGATCAATTCCTTTTGGCTTGGGAACTCGTAGCGCAGGCCCAAACCATCGTCGTAAACTCGAAAGCGAATGTTCATATATCGGTCGGTCTTTGGCTGCCGGAGTTCTATCAGCAGTTCGTTGTAGTGATTGCGAATGTTTTTTACTTCTCCCCATACCGGCTGCCATATTTCGTCGAAAGAGGAGGTAGAGGTCTTTACGACCTCAAAACCATCCATAAGATCGGGTTGCCCATTCAGTTCCAATCCTAAACGACTGGGCTTGACAACAGGTTTGTTTTTATAGCCTACATAATAGGTTGGAACACCTCTTTCGGTCAATTCAAAGTTTACGTCTATAATACCTGAAGGAGATAAAATCTTTTGGGCATAAGACGCCGATAACTGTAAAATAATGATGGTAAATAGTATTGCTCTTTTCATAAAAGTAAATAACTGAACTTTCGCATGTGGGGAAGTTAAGTGAAGTTAGGGAAGTTAGAAGGAAGTTAAGGGACAAATGGCCTACATTTTAAGCTAGAAGACTATTGTCTCTTAACTTCCCGAACGACCGTAGGGAGTGATAACTTCTTTAACTTCAATTAATTCCCTCACTTGCGAAACTTGAATAAATAAAATATAGTTCGTTGATTATCATATAGAATTATTTCAGATTCAATGGTGTCATAACGAAAGAACAGTTTTTTGTATGCTGTTCGTATTATTTTGCAGTCTGTTTGAATCCTGTATCTTCCGCTGACCATGATTGCCATTTACACTCGCCGACTTCCATTTCAGAGAACTGTGCGGTGAATGAATGGTCAACCGGGCTTGCCGCATATATTCCGAACGAGATCTCCCCATCACCCTTATCCAAATGGAATGTACGCATTTGGTGGAAAGTGGTACCGTCAGGACTTGTCTCTATATAATAATCGCTTCCCCGACGGCTAAGGCGATACCACATTTCCTTTATGGAAGATGGAATATCATGCGTAGCCCAATCGGAATATCCGTTGTTTGTCACCACACTGCCCAATCTCTGGTATTCCTCGTTCTCGTATTCGATTGACGCCTTCATCCAATTGTCACTGTCAAGATAGATTGCGATACCGCACTGGTCGAACAGGGCCGAACTGTTGAACGATGTCTTTACAGTAAAAGAAAAGAACTTGTTGGAGGTTTTCATTTGCAGCACCGGAGCATTGTCGTTGCTGAACCCATAATAGGTGCGCTGCCACAAGTCTGTGTGAGGTTCTGAAACGATTGTAATCAAAGAGTCCGTGATAGTGTATTGTTTGGGCTCACGAATCCAAAACAAGTTTTCAGCCACAAATGGCTTTAAGATTGTATCATTTTTTTCCATATTCGATTTATTTGCTATTGATGATTGTTGTTTTTTCTCATTTTGACATGACAGCAGAGTGCATGCAAGCAGCGACAATGCTATGAAAAATTGATTTCTCTTCATTTGTCGAAATGTTTAATATGTTTGTTAAAATCTGATAATAGTGCTGAGGTATGGTGCTTATTCCCCGTCGAGCTTACCTATGCGAAAATTGGCAACAGCCTCTTGCTTAAGCGACACTTCCGTAAAATAGCAGGTGTGTGCATCGTCTTTAGGACTTTGGGAACTTAGGCCAAGAAGCAGTTTTTTCGGAAAATCATTCTTGTAGAGACGAGCCAGGTGCCATATATTCCCATCTTCTGAAAAATAACTGCCAAGAGTAGTGCCATCGGATGATAATCTCATATAAACATACCGACCGATAATCGCCTGATGATTATTGTCATCAGAAGTGCCTATTGTGCGAACTGACACCACGCGGTGAACACCATATTCATCCTGTTCGAAACACAGTTTTTGACAATGAGTGTCATTCTCGTATGCGTATAACACACCTGCCGAATATGTTCCAGTTTTGGTGAAGTTCGGCTGTACTTTAGCCGTAAAAGTGAAAGGCTTAGTGTTGTCAACTTCTGTAAAAATGACTGCAGAGCTATTGACAACGCTTCCATCCGGGGAGCGGAAATAATCAGTTTGGGGACCGGCCACAAACTTGAGAGTGTCGCCAAGAAGTGTGATACCATTCTCTCCGCCGTTTTTAGACTTTGTAAAACGGATTCCTCCTACATTGATATTGCATGTAGCGAGTTTAACGTTTTCCGTTAAGACTTTCTTGTCAGAACTTCCTTCTTTTTTCTCTGACTCTTTCTGGATGCATCCAGTCATAGCAAGACTTGCTATGATTGCGATAAATACTAATTTTCTCATTGTAACATTGATTTGATGTTTATTAAATTGCAACTTCCTTGTGATTTATTTGCGGTTGCAAAATTAGAGAAAATTTACGATATGTGCAATACTGATTTCTAACCAATTTTCGAATCAGGCATGCACATTAAATAAGGTTCATTCTTAATGCAATTTCTACTGCGGCTGCGGTATTGGCAACTTTTAACGATGCTAAAATATCCTGACGATGGCGATTAACAGTATAAATGGATATGTTTAACTTGTCGGCAATTTGTTTGCTTGGTACTCCTTTGGCTATCAATGACAGTATTTCAAGTTGTCGGCGGCTAAGAATTTTACGGTCACTCGCTTCGTATATGTCCCGTCCAACCGTTTCCCCAGTCAATAGATTAACAATTATTCCATCTTGTCGGTTATGGGAAATAGGGTACGGGATGTAAGTGCATAGACCGAGTAAAACACTACCGTTGGCACTACAGCTGAAATATCTCGTTGTATGGAGTATCTTGACTTTTTCATTGTCTCCGGCCCGGTAAAAATTAAGGATACATGAAGCTGAAAAATTTGTCTTTTCTTTTATTGAACGTTCTTTTATAAAGTTGAAGAAACGAAGTTCCAGTACATGACGTTCAATAAGTTCGTCTTCTTTTGCATGACAGAATACGATGTCCTCAAAGGCAGAATTACGATCTACCATATATTCTGGAAGATTCATTATAGTTTGACCGAATCTTCCAGAATAAATATGGCATTCTTTATTTTGAAAATCTGATACAACTGCTATGCCTTCTGTTGCTAATGCATAACCATTTGCACACGCTTTTGCTTGAGCGAGTAATAGTTCCCTGTTATCCGAGGCTTCAAACTCTTGATCTGTCAAAAGCGATTTTAGTTCATTTTCTTGCTTCATTCTGAATTGATATCTATTCGCACCATTACGGAGTAGTGCCATTTAAATTTTGTTGCAAAATTACTAATAATAATTGATTTAGATCACAAGTTCCTCTTAAAATATATTAATCGAACATGAAGTCGAAATAGAGTTGGTTATCATTAAATGTTGCTTAACCCACTTGAACAACTTATGACAAGCTTTTATATATTTGAAGCCTATCATACAGAGAGAATTGACCATGGAAGATCTGTTCCATTGATATTTTCGAGGAATTTAATAACATTTTGCGAATGATTTGGCGGATATGTCAGAAAAATGAGTTAACTTTGCACTCAAAATATAAATAATATAAAAGAAAGGTTCATACAAGATGGAACAGAAATTACTGATTTACAACACTCTCACTCGTACGAAAGAGAGATTCACTCCGCTCCACGCTCCTAACGTGGGCATGTATGTTTGTGGCCCTACCGTGTATGGCGATCCGCATCTCGGTCATGCACGACCAGCCATCACATTCGATATACTCTTCCGCTATCTCAAGCACCTGGGCTATAAGGTTCGCTATGTTAGAAATATTACCGACGTGGGCCATCTGGAGCACGATGCAGATGAAGGCGACGACAAGATTGAGAAGAAGGCTCGTCTGGAGCAGTTGGAGCCAATGGAGATTGCACAGTACTATACTAACCGCTACCATGATGCCATGGAGGCGCTGAACGTACTCCCTCCTAGCATTGAGCCTCATGCCACAGGCCATATCATCGAACAGGAGAAACTGGTTCAGGAAATCCTGGACAATGGCTATGCCTACGAGAGTAACGGCTCTATCTACTTCGACATCGAGAAGTATAACAAGGATCATAAGTACGGTATCCTCTCCGGACGTAACCTGGAGAACGTAATCAACGAGAGCCGCGAGCTGGCTGGTATCGGCGAGAAGAAGAACCAGGCTGACTTCGCCCTCTGGAAGAAGGCTTCACCTGAGCATATCATGCGCTGGCCTAGTCCTTGGAGCGATGGTTTCCCAGGATGGCACTGCGAGTGTACTGCGATGGGACGCAAGTACTTGGGCAGCCACTTCGATATTCACGGTGGCGGCATGGATTTGATTTTCCCTCACCACGAGTGCGAGATTGCTCAGGCTGTGGCTTCTCAGGGCGACCAGATGGTTCACTACTGGATGCACAACAATATGATTACCATCAACGGCCAGAAGATGGGTAAGAGCTTGGGTAACTTCATTACCCTGGAGCAGTTCTTCACAGGCAATCACGACAGTTTGGAGCAGGCTTATTCGCCAATGACCATCCGCTTCTTCATCCTCTCTGCCCACTACCGCAGCACCGTAGATTTCTCTAACGATGCCTTGAAGGCTAGCCAGAAGGGATTGGAGCGCCTGATGAATGGTTTGAACGACCTGGAGCGTGTGCCTGTGGCTAAGCAGAGCGATGAGCAGGTGAAGAAGTTTGTAAGCGAATTGCGCCAGCGCTGCTACGATGCGATGAACGATGACTTCCAGACTCAGCTCGTTATCAGCTATCTCTTCGAGGCTTGCCACGTAATCAACACAGCCCTCGACCACAAGGCAAACATCTCTGCTGAAGACCTGAAGGAGCTTTCAGACACCATGCATCTCTTCACCTTCGACCTGCTCGGTCTGAAGAGTGAGAAGGGAGCCAACAATGATGCTCGTGAAGAGGCTTATGGCAAGGTAGTGGATATGGTTCTCAACCTGCGTGCCAAGGCTAAGGCTGATAAGGATTGGGCTACCAGCGACCAGATTCGCGATGCCCTGGCTGAAGCCGGCTTCGAGGTAAAGGACACCAAGGATGGTGTTACCTGGAAACTGAACAAATAATATTTAAAAAGAGGGTGCATCATCAACTTATGACGCACCCTCTCTTTTTATTTTTGTACTGCTGCAGAATCTTTCTTCCTTGCAGCAAGTGAATCTTTCTGTCTGCCAGATATAGAATCCCGCAACATCTTGTCTTTCTTATTCTTATATTCCTTATACTCTTTTTCGTAATAATGGGCAAAGTTGGCGAAAGGCTCTGTCGTTACCTCATCGCTCGATGCCGTATAGGTATTTCCGTATGGATCGGATGCTTTGATGATGATTCTGGCATTCGGATTCCTAGGAGTATAATAATAAAGGTGGTTCATGATGAGATAACCGTTGCCCTTGCTCACGAAACGATAGGATACACTCTTGCTATATTTATGATGATAGCCGGCGGCAAAGGCATCCTGCCCCTTTCCGCTGAGGCGGCCCATCAGATATTCCTTGCCATCCTCTACGGCAACAACACGCCAATGACTGGTAGCATTGAAGACATTGGCTACCAGGATATTCCTGTTGTTTGCCAACTGCCAATCCCTAGAGTATTTCTCGCCGTTGAAATCGGTCTGCGCACGGAACAAGGTCATCTGCTTGCTCTTATTCCAGAAAGTTCCCTTGTAATAGCAGTTGCTGATGCTGGTACCCACAAAACTGTATACATAATATCCGTTCGGGGTACCGCAGATGTTGATGTTCGACTGCCAGATATTGCCACAGGCGGCAGCATGACAATGCTCCATCACA
Organism: Segatella copri; assembly: GCA_021640525.1. Lineage (GTDB taxonomy): Bacteria > Bacteroidota > Bacteroidia > Bacteroidales > Bacteroidaceae > Prevotella > Prevotella copri_S. The sequence goes on along the minus strand of JAJXBQ010000021.1, from coordinate 10,617 downwards.
TCCTCGCCCTGATAATTGATCTCGTGGTTGCAGGCAAAATGAGTATGTCCGCAGAAGAGTTCGTAACCGCCCTTAAACTGTTTCAGTAAAGAAAGCAGGAGCGAGAGACGGGAAGAAGAATAATGCCCCTGCTCATTGGCATTGGTCAGCGGCTTCGCCTTGCTGAAAGGCGCATTACCAAAGGTAAAAGGAATATGATAACAGAGTACCACCTTCATATCCTTTGGCGTGAGGGCCAAATCCTGCTTCAGCCATTTCACCTGGCGCTCACGCAATTCTCCAGGAGAATAATAAGACATGCCGCGATGGAAGAAGCAGTTGTTGATGCAGACATAATGCACATCGCCACGGTTGAAGGAAAAATCGGTAGGACCGAAATTCTCCTCCCATTTCCTGCGGTAGAGCGCCTTGCCATCCTGGTCGTGGTTGCCGATGACGGAGAAGAGACGCATCTCTGAAGAGCCCAATGCCTGGCGTATCTGACGCTCCAGCTTGGCGTTGTAACCGCCATAATACTGTACATCATCGCCCATGCTGAGCCCGTAGACCGGTGTTCCGGCAGGCAGCGAACTGATGGTTTGCCTGATGTCCGCCATCGTCTGGGTAGTGAATCTTTCTACATCGCTCTTCTTGATGGGATTATCATCCGGAGAAGTATAGTAAGGGCTGTAGGCATTGGTAACCTGCGGGTCGCCGATGACAATCATCTTATAGTGAATCTCCTTGCCGCCCGGCAGTCGGGTGAGGGTGAAGTTATAGGTTTTCTTCCCCTTGGATACCTTTTGGTAGAAGAAAGCCGTGCGATCGGTCTTAGAATGGGTAGGAACCTCGCAATCGGCTGGAACAGAATAGTATATGAATTTTGCCAGGCTGTCTCGCTTCATCTTATATCTGCCCTGTGCATCGGTTTTCACACAGTTGAATCCATCGCTCACGATGACGCCAGCCACTCCCTTTCCTTCCTTATCTCTTAAAGTTCCGGAGATATTGAAATCCATCTTCTTCACAGGTTTCTTCTTCAGCGTATCAGCAGGCTGTGGTTTGAGATGGATAACCGGTGGAGTTTTCACCAGGTTCTGTATCTGTTTCTTGGGGTAGAGCAGGTGCAAGGTGATGCCTATTGCTACGAGCGCGCAGCAAGCAACCGATAGAACCCCTATGTATAATTGTTTCTTTTTCATGAGTACAAAAGTACGGCTTTATTATGGTAATGCAGCATATATTCATTTAAAAAACTCTAAATATTACCTTAGGGTAACTTACCTTAGGGTAATATTTCGTAACTTTGTACCAAATTACTAGGAATATGGCAAAATATCTATCACCATTTCAATTTGGTACATTAGCTACCAATGAGAATTTTATCGACAGACAGGAAGACAGGGCTTTGCTGAAGCAATTACTGTCCTCCCATATCAACGTGATGCTGATTTCACCACGCCGATGGGGTAAATCATCGCTAGTGAAAAGGGCGATGAGCGAATTGGCTGGTGAGGATAATAACGTAAGAATCTGTTATATCGATGCCTTCAGCATCGGCTCTGAATCTGAATTTTATCGCACTTTTGCCAGTCAGGTTATAGCTTGTGCTTCCTCTAAAATGGAACGGTGGATAGAGGATGCAAAGAAATTCCTGACAGGCGTGATACCGCAGGTTGTAGTAAGCGACCAGGTGACCGACTTCATGGCTTTCGACCTGAAGTTTGTGCCACAGGAGCGTGATAAGATGGCGATTCTCCAACTGCCTGAGTTGCTGGCAAAGGAAAAGGGCATCAGGATTATCGTCTGCATCGACGAGTTCCAGCAGTTGGCTAATCTTCCTGAGTATAAGGATATGGAGGGAAAGATGCGCTCGGTATGGCAGCAACAGCAGCTTACCTCTTACTGCCTCTACGGCAGCAAGCGAAACATGATGCTCAATATCTTCAACAATTCCAATAGTCCTTTTTATCGCTTTGGACAAGTGATTTTCATGCAGAAGATAGCTAAGGAGCATTGGATTCCATTCATTCTGTCATCTTTCGAGAAGACAGGAAAGTCAATCTCTGCAGAGATGGCAGAGCGGATCTGTGATGCCGTGGCGTGCCATTCCTGGTATCTCCAGCAGTTGTGCTATTTTATCTGGAGTTTCACGGTTTCGGAAGTGACGGAAGATATATATCATCTGGGATTGAAACAGGTACTCAACATCAATACCCCGATGTTTCAGAATGATACGGAGAATCTCAGTTCCACCCAGATAGAGATGCTTAAGGCTATAGCCAATGGCGAACAGCATTTCTCTTCGCAAGCCGTGAAACAAATCTATAATCTTGGTAATCCAAATACGATTGTCAAGAACAGGAAAACTCTCCAGAACAAAGATATTATCGAAAAGCAAAACGATGCTTTTGGCTTTGTTGACCCGATATACCGGCTGTGGTTTAAGGAGGAGTATTGTAGATAGAAACTATGTAAATTTAAAGAAATAATATAAGGAGAAAAAAGATAATGGCAAACGATAATAAAGGTCTTACACCGATGATGAGACAGTTTTTCGAGATGAAATCGAAACATCCCGAAGCGCTGCTGCTCTTCCGTTGCGGTGACTTCTACGAAACTTACTGCGAAGATGCGGTGGAGGCATCCCGTATACTCGGCATTACGCTGACACGACGCAACAATGGCGGTTCTACGGGTACGACCGAGATGGCAGGATTCCCTCATCATGCTCTGGATACCTATCTGCCTAAACTCATTAGGGCAGGCAAGCGCGTAGCGGTATGCGACCAGCTGGAAGACCCGAAGAAGAAACGACTCGAAATAAAAGGTAAGAAGGGACTGAGCCAGATGGACAAGATGGTGAAGCGAGGTATTACTGAACTCGTTACACCGGGTGTGGCGATGGGAGATAACGTACTGAACTACAAGGAGAACAACTTCCTGGCAGCCGTACACTTCGGCAAGACCGCCTGCGGTGTGAGCTTTCTGGATATCTCGACCGGAGAGTTTCTTACCGGCGAGGGAACCTACGACTATGTAGAAAAACTGATGGGCAACTTCATGCCGAAAGAGGTGCTCTACGACCGCGCCCGAAAGAACGACTTCGAGAAATATTTCGGCAGCAAATACTGTACCTTCGAACTGGATGACTGGGTTTTCACCGAACAGACAGCCCTGCAGAAACTCCTGGGACATTTCAAGACAAAATCTCTGAAAGGTTTCGGTGTAGAGCATCTCAAGAACGGCGTGATAGCCAGTGGTGCCATCATGCAGTATCTCGAGATTACCCAGCATACACAGATTAATCATATCACCGCCCTTTCACGTATCGAAGAAGATAAGTTCGTGCGTATGGATAGGTTTACCATTCGCAGTCTGGAGCTGGTTGCCCCTATGCAGGAAGACGGTTCTTCGCTCCTGAATGTCATCGACCGTACGGTAACGGCGATGGGCGGACGTATGCTCAGGCGCTGGCTGGTCTTCCCGTTGAAGGACGTTAAACCAATCAACGAGCGCCTCGACATCGTGGAATATTTCTTCAAGGAACCGGAATTCCGTCAGCTTCTCGATGACCAGTTGCATCGCATCAGCGACCTGGAGCGTATCATTTCCAAAGTAGCCGTGGGTAGAGTTTCGCCTCGCGAAGTGGTTCAGCTGAAGAATGCACTCGAAGCCATCAAGCCTATCAAGGTGGCATGTCAGCATGCTACGAACGAGGCTCTGAAGCGGGTAGGCGAGCAGCTGAACGTATGCGAGACCCTGAAAGACCGCATCGCCAGGGAAATACAGCCCGATCCGCCACAGCTGGTCAATAAGGGTGACGTGATAGCCGACGGATTCAATGCCGAACTTGACGACCTTCGTGCCATCAGCCGCCACGGCAAGGATTATCTGCTCAAGATACAGGAAAGGGAGATAGAAAAGACAGGAATTTCGAGTCTGAAGGTAGGTTACAATAATGTTTTCGGATACTATCTGGAGGTGAGAAATACCTTTAAGGATAAGGTGCCTGAGGAGTGGATACGTAAGCAGACGCTGGCTCAGGCAGAGCGTTATATCACCCAGGAACTGAAGGAATATGAGGAAAAGATTCTGGGTGCTGATGAGAAGATTCTAGTATTGGAAGCACAGCTCTTCAACGAACTGATAGCTGCCATGCAGGAGTATATTCCGCAGATACAGATCAATGCCAACCTTATCGCCCGTATGGACTGTCTTTTGTCATTTGCAAAGACATCTGACGAGAACCGCTACGTGCGCCCTATCGTCGATGATTCTGAGGTGCTCGATATCAAGCAGGGCAGGCATCCGGTGATTGAAACCCAACTGCCGCTGGGCGAACGCTATGTACCTAACGATGTGCTGCTCGATACCGAGAAACAGCAGATCATGATGATTACCGGTCCTAACATGGCTGGTAAATCGGCTCTGCTGCGCCAGACCGCCCTTATCGTGCTGCTGGCACAGGTAGGCTGTTTTGTGCCCGCAGAGAGCGCCCGAGTGGGACTGGTGGATAAAATCTTCACACGTGTAGGTGCAAGCGACAATATATCGCTCGGCGAATCGACCTTCATGGTAGAGATGACCGAGGCAGCAAATATCCTGAACAACGTTTCTCCGCGCTCGCTGGTGCTCTTTGATGAGCTGGGAAGAGGTACTTCTACCTACGATGGTATTTCCATTGCCTGGGCTATCGTGGAATATCTGCACGAACATAAGAAGGCGCAGGCGCGTACGCTCTTTGCTACCCACTATCATGAGCTCAACGAGATGGAGAAGAACTTCCCTCGCATCAAGAATTTCAATGTGAGTGTGAGAGAGGTGGACGGAAAGGTAATCTTCCTGCGTAAACTGGAACCGGGAGGCAGTGAGCACTCTTTCGGTATCCATGTGGCAGAGATTGCCGGTATGCCTCGCAGCATCGTGAACCGTGCCAATGTGATTCTCAAACAGTTGGAGGATGACAATGCCGGGGTTGGCGGTGCCGGTAAACCGAACGTACAGCACATCGATGAACCTAAGGATGGTGTGCAGCTCAGTTTCTTCCAGCTCGATGATCCTGTACTGACGCAGATACGTGATGAAATACTCGGGCTGGATGTGAACAATCTCACTCCGGTAGAGGCATTGAACAAGCTCAATGACATCAAGAAAATCCTGCTGGGAAGATAAAAATATAAATCCCTCCCCGTGGCAGCAGATGCTGTTGCACGAGGAGGGATTTTTATAATCTGAAAATAAGTCGTCTAATATTATTTTGCCTCTACGTTCTTTTCTTTCGCTCTCTTTGTGCTGGAAGCGATGCTCCATACACCGGCGATGATGAGCGGAATGCTCAATATCTGTCCCATATCCATAGGCAAGCCTGCCTCGAATGCCACCTGAATCTCCTTGGTATATTCGATGAAGAAACGGAAGGTGAAGATGAGAGTAAGGCAAAGACCGAAATAGAAACCGGTGCCTACGCTCTTAGGACCTCTCTTCTTATAGATGAAGAGGATGATGAGGAAGAAGCAGAAATAAGCCAATGCCTCATAGAGCTGACCCGGATGGCGTGGATACTGGTCTTCGCGAACGAAGATAAACGCCCAAGGCACATCGGTTACCTTGCCGATAATCTCTGAATTCATCAGATTGCCCAAACGGATAAAGGTGGCTGTAATGCCTGAGCAGATACCCATATTATCGAGCACTACCCAGCCGCTCACCTTCATGTTGCGGCAATAGAGCCAGATGCCGACGAACATGCCGAATACGCCTCCGTGGCTCGCCAGTCCCTCATACCCCGTAAACTTCCAGCTGCCGTCAGGCATGTGGTGGATAGGTATCAGCATCTCGATGAAGTGATCCCACTGGGTGAGGAAATATTCCGGCTGATAGAAGATGCAATGTCCCAAACGGCCACCTATCAGTACACCGAAGAAGATGTAGAGAAACAGTGGAGAGAACTTCTCATCAGAAAGCCCCTGCTGCTTGTAAAGCTTGCTCATGAGCAGATAGCCCAGCAGCAGACCGATCATCCAGCAGGTGGAGTAGTAGCGGATGGCCATAGGACCCAGATGAGCCAGGATTGGGTCTGGGTCCCATACGATATAGTTAAGCAGATTTGCTATCATAACCGTAGAAGAATAGGATTATACATTGAAGCGGAAGTGCATGATGTCACCATCCTGTACGACGTACTCCTTGCCCTCGATACCGAGCTTGCCAGCCTCGCGTACTGCAGCTTCTGAGCCATACTTGATGTAGTCATCATACTTGATAACCTCTGCACGGATGAATCCCTTCTCGAAGTCGGTGTGGATGACGCCGGCACACTGAGGAGCTTTCCAGCCCTTGTGATAGGTCCATGCCTTGACCTCCATCTCACCTGCGGTGATGAATGTTTCGAGGTTCAGCAGGGCGTATGCCTTCTTGATGAGTCGGTTTACGCCGCTCTCTTCCAGTCCGAGTTCTTCGAGGAACATCAGTTTGTCCTCGTAGGTTTCGAGCGATGCGATGTCTTCCTCTGTCTTGGCAGCGATGACCATGCACTCAGCACCTTCTTCCTTGGCGATTTCCTCTACCTTCTTGCTATACTCGTTGCCGGTCTTGGCAGAAGCCTCGTCAACATTGGCTACGTAGAGCACAGGCTTGGTAGTGAGGAGGAAGAGGTCGTGAGCCACCTTCTGCTCTTCCTTGGTTTCGAAAGTAACGCCACGAGCATTCTTTCCCTGCTCCAGAACAGCCTTGTAAGCCTCCAGAACGGTAACCATCGTCTTAGCATCCTTGTTGCCTGCTGCAGCAGTCTTCTTCTGCTTTGTGAGCTGAGATTCGATAGTTTCCAGGTCCTTGAGCTGCAACTCTGTATCGATGACGCTCTTATCCTCCAAAGGATCAACCTTAGCGCCACCCTCGCGCACGATGTTGTCATCGTCGAAACAGCGGATTACGTGGATGATAGCATCGCACTCACGGATATTTCCCAAGAATTTATTACCAAGACCTTCGCCCTTGCTGGCACCCTTTACGAGACCTGCGATATCCACGATTTCGCAAGTAGCTGGGACGATGCGTCCTGGGTGAACAATCTCTGCCAACTTGTTGAGTCGCTCATCTGGTACGGTGATGACGCCCAAGTTTGGTTCGATAGTACAGAAAGGGAAGTTAGCTGCCTGTGCCTTTGCACTAGACAGACAGTTGAACAGTGTAGACTTACCCACGTTTGGGAGGCCTACAATACCACATTTTAATGCCATTTTATCTTTAAACGTTTAAATTTCCGGTGCAAAGTTACACATTATAAATGAAAGATACGAAGAAATCGTGGAAAATTAACTAAAAATCATAGATGGCGAGTGAAATCCTTACATCTTCTCTAGTTATAGAATTATGATAGATATTATTTCTTTTTGCTATTCTTTTTGGTCAATGTCTTTTCGTCAGATTTCAATCTGCGTTCTACTTTCTTGACGTCTTCATCTGCAGGAAGATTTTCTGGCACAATGCCACGTTGGAGCATCATATTACGAACAGCCTTATTATTATCGACATGCTCTTGACAGATAGATTGCTGACCATGTAAATCCTTTTGCTGAACGTTGACAGAAGTCATTTCTGCAGCAAAATCTTTGGCTTTGATATTGAGTGTAGGGAGGAAATCGGCGAGAGGCCTGCTGTTGGGAGCACCCAATTTTCGTTTGAGAAGAGCCGTGTCGAGATTAAACAACGCCTTGTCGCCCAAGGAGCGAATGATGGCAAAGCCTTTGCTGTCCACACCTCTTTCATATAATACACCAGAGAGACGCTTTTCTGTTTCTGCAAGTTTTGCACGTGCTTGTACACGTTCGTATTCCAGCAAACGCTTTTGCACCAATTCTGCTCGGCGAGTTTGTACGGCAAAGTAGTTTTGGGCAAAAGAGATTTGTGGCTTGCGTGGATCACCGTTTTGGGCAATAAGGTAGCAAGCATAACGAGTCAGCATGTAGTCTTTGACTTCACGCTGAGCACCTTTAGCAAGAGGTATCATTTTCCCAACGCCGGGAAAATGATATTCTACCATTTCGCCAGCGTTGATACAAGCGTCTTTAGCTCGCTCGATGACTCCTTCAAATCTTTCCCATTTGGAATAACCCAACACTTGTGCAAGTTCTCTTGCACTCCAACATTCTACGCCTTCGTATTCGTTGGCAATAGCTTCGAATTGCTCGAACAATTCTTTGATTTCTTCTTCCTTCATAATTGCTTATTTTTATGATATTTCGGCAAAGTTACGCATTATAAATGAAAGATACAAAGAAATCGTTGAAAATTAACTAAAAATCATAGATGACGGAAGAATCAACGATGATAAACCGACAGAAACGCTTGAGGAAGCGCAACGATATAGGTGAAAACGTTGGAATATACGGGAGAGGTGCCTGAAAAATATGACATAAGTCCTTGGGATATATAGGATAAGTTGTTGGAAGAGATAGGATAAGTTGCTGGAAGAGATACCTTCTGCAATCGCACAACAGCTGTTGTGCGATTGCACATCACCTGTTGTGCGCATGCATAACAGCTGATGTGCGGGCGTAGTTCAGTTGTTGTGCGATGAATTTCTTAGAACCAAGGGCGACCATTTTGCTGACACCATCTTGACCAGCTGTCTGCTTATTGTTCTTTGCCATTGTTCTTTTGCTTTAAATATATTGGATACAAAGTTACACATTATAAATGAAAGATACGAAAAAATCGTGGAAAATTATCTAAAAAAAGGCATTCACGATGCTGGTGAATGCCTTTCTGATGATTACTATGATAAGTATTTGTTATTTCAAGACTACTTTTTTGCCGTTAATGATGTAAACTCCCTGTTTTGGAGCAGAAATGCGCTGTCCCTGAAGATTGAAGATTACTTTCTTGGTCTTGATGTCACTGGCAATCTGGCTAATGCCGTCGGTTACGCTTGCTACAGCTGTAGCTGATACCTCCTTGGTTGCCTGATTGAAGGTGAAGGTAACATCGTAGGTTCCGGCTTCTTTGATATAAATGGAAGCATTACCTTCTGGGTCATTCTCGTCACCATAGTTTTCTGCCCATCCATGGTTTGCACAGATCTTATATTTATAAGTACCTATAGCGAGGGTCAGATTGGTCTTGGTCAGAATATATGTGACGTTATCTTCCTGTTTGATCATGTCGTTTTCTGTCGCAGTTTCAGCCCAATCTTTTCCGAGAATTTCGAGTGAACCGGCTACAGTCCATGTCTTTTCGCCGATAACAGCACCACCGGTCTTAGTGTATGTTGCATTGATAGTGCGATTGTTTGCATCAAACTGAATAGTCACGCTATAAGTACCAGTCTCTTTTACTGTAAAGACATAATTTGCTGCTGGGTACGATTCGGCCCATGAATGATTCTTCACGACTTTGAATTCGTTTTTCACATTCTGCTCAAGAATGCAACCGGTTTTTGTGAGTTCCCAGATGCCGTTCCCTTTATCGGTCAGGTCATTGCTGGTATCCTTTTGATCCCAATGAGAACCGAAGATTGTGCTAGAACCTACTGCTGTCCAGACATCTTGTGCCTGCAGAGTTAGTGTTACGAAACAAAGCATGATAAAAGTAAAAATAGTTCTTCTCATAATTGTTGTGATTTAAATGTTTATAATTAAATAATGATTAAATGATATCGTATTATTGTTAAAAATGCGTGTATGATAGTTATTTCGTGCAAATATACGAATAATTTCAATAAGTTCCAAATTTTTTTGAGAAAAACTTTGATTGATAGCTAAAAAAGCAGGAAGATGTGTCTACAATATAGAGACGCATCCTCCTGAATAATACTATTTCTTTTGATTTTATCCTTCGAAATCTTTTAGATCTTACCTATAGGCAATCTTTTAGATTACCCCTTTCCACAATCCGTGGAGATTGCAGTATTCTCGAGCCGTAACATCCTTGGCTTCTGCGTTGGTCAGGAAGATAGCTTCAGGCTTTTCGCCTGGCTTCAACTCGTGACGAAGCACATCGGTAGGGGTGAGCAATTCTATCCATTGGATGTAATGCTCTGGAAGCATCGGATGCTCCACACTTCCTACTGTTACGCGATAGCCGCCCTCAATAGGTTCTATCACAGGCACGTGCTTCTCTTTGGCGCCATCACTGGTGTTTTCCTTCATCAGCTTCATCGGCTCGCCACAGCAACTGAGCACGGCTCCTGGGTTTACAACTTCTACTACATTGCCACAAATCTGGCAGCGGTAGATTTCTCTAACTTTTGTCATAATGGTTCCTCCTATTATTTTATGAATGTGTTGCCTGAATATCAGGCATTTCATTCAGATGATTCCTTTGTGAGGATATCCTTCGCGTGATTCCTCCAAAAGAGCCTTATTCCTCTACAGGGCTGAAATCTTCTTTGCCTACTCCGCAAAGAGGGCAAACCCAATCATCTGGGATGTCTTCGAATGCTGTACCTGGAGCGATGCCGCCCTCTGGATCACCTACTTCTGGATCATAAATCCAACCACACACGTCGCAAACATATTTCTTCATAATGTTCCTTTCTTTCTTAATTTGATTGATTAGTGTTATCTATTCACTTTTAATCAGACAGGTGCGTTAGCATATCTTTCTGATTTACAATGCAAATATACACTTTATTTC